>CAXGMX010000066.1:0-9973 GCA_964010955.1 uncultured bacterium | reverse complement strand
CCCTTACCGGCAGAGGAATCTTTCTGGCCGGTGGGACAGAGCGGGCAGCGAAGATTGCAGATATTACCTGATTCTATCGTAATCTTGGCCGGAAAGTAATAAAGGTTTGTAGAACCTATAGAAAACTGAATCTTTTCCATAATAAGGTTGTATAATTTTCTTGTGCTGTAGATACGAAGATATTTCCAGAAGTCTTTTAACATTATGCCAGATATATGTTATAGGTTGATGGCTAAGTGTTATCGTTTATAATTGGCGTGTATTTCAAATACCTCAAAATGAGGGTATGTAAGATTATATTATAAATTATCAGCAATATCAAACTAATCGTTGTAATGAATGACAGGGTTTTCCTGTTAATTTTCTTGAATGCAGATTATTATAATTCGTGAAACTACAAGAGTATTGAAGTTTCACGAGCAAGAGTTATTATGCAGAATTCACAATTAAAGGCGGGTGAAAAGCAGGAATACATCCATTGCTATCTATGTGGTAAAGATACCTACAAGACTATCATAACCAGTCATGCCAGAATAGCGTCCGCTTCTACTTCATTTACATCATCTGATGAAGAAAGTAATAATATATTCAAACTGGTAAAGTGTAATAATTGTGGATTGCATTATATTAACCCCAGACCTGCGAAGCAACACATTGGATACTATTATTCAGAAGGCTATTATGCACATAATCCCGTAAAAAAGAAGAAACAGAAAGATAGGAAACATTTTACAGGAAAATGGATAAATAAAAAAATAATGTAAGGGAACTGGTCCGTATTTACTACTATAACTATCCGTGTAACACGGGAGAAGACAGAAAAAGCTTGAGTTCTTATAAGAAGATTCTATTATGGTTCTTTTATTTAACATATCGTTCAAGACTGGACATCATACCGTTCACAGGTGAGGGAAAGCTACTCGATATTGGCTGTGGAAATGGACGATATCTTTCAGCCCTGCGAAAGCTAGGCTGGCAAACTTATGGCATCGAACAAAACCCGAATTCATCAGAATATGCAAGAACTGAACTTCATTTAAATGTAGAGACCGAAGATTTATTAAATTATAAATATAAAGATAAATTCTTTGATGTAATAACTATGTGGCATTCACTGGAGCATCTTTACGAGCCCATACCAACACTAAAAGAGGTAAAAAGGATTTTGAAGGATGATAGTCTTCTGGTAATTGCAGTACCAAATGTAGACAGTTTTGCTGCAAAAGTGTTTAAGGAGAACTGGTACCAGCTGGAAATACCTATCCATCTTATTGCGTTCTCACCTGGTTCAATTACCAGAATGTTGGATTCTGCCGGGTTTAAGGTTAAAAAAATTTATTATGACAGACGTAATTCACCACTTAGCCGTAGCTTGCGTAATCTTAAAGATGGAAAGTACAGGTTGCTTTCTAAGTTGTCACGCTTCAAGGTACTGATAAAAACGTTTAATTTTATCCTGGCAATGTTTGGGTACTGCGATAGCATAGTAGTTCACGCATTGAAGAAGAAATCCGATGATATTTGATCGTACATACCTAATAAAACAGCGTAGCAGGAGTAATACATGATAATATTAGGTGTTACACATCCTATTTCCTGGAACAATGGAGCATGTATCTTTGTAGATGGCAAGCTGATTGCCATGGTGGAGGAGGAGCGGTTCAGTAGATTTAAGCATGCGCCTAGGGTGTCTGCCGACATGTCTATAGAATATTGTCTCAAGAGGGCGGGGGTAACATTGGATGATGTTGATCATATTGCAATAGGATGGGAATCCGCAGAACGACAGAAAAAGAAGAAACGATATCCATGGGATTTTCTGCTCAGGCAGCTGCCATTCAGACATATGGAAGAGAAAATGAAATTCGTGAATCATCACGTTGCTCATGCATTAAGCTCTTATTATGTCTCAGGTTATGACCATTCAAATATCGTATCACTTGATGGTTATGGCGGCAGTGAATCCGGCATCCTGGCAATTGGAGAGGGTGATAAACTCAGGGTAGTTAAGTCGGTACCCAACAGAAACAGCTGGGGACACCTGTACAGTGAGATCACAAGGATGTTGGGGTTTAAATCTCATAGTGATGAAGGAAAGTCATGGGCCTGGCCGCCTATGGACAACATGATGAAAAGGTAATTTACGTTCATCGATTGGGACAGGGATATACCCTTAATCGACAAGAAGGGTTTTAAAAATACCTTTCCAGTCTTACACAAAGGAAGAAGGAGGAAGAATTAAATCAGCGTCATAAAAATCTGGCCGCAACCGTACCAGCATACACTTGAAAAAGCTACACTCCAGATGAGTTCTTATCTCTACAATATGACGGGTTCAAAGAATCTGTGTGTGTCGGGTGGATGTGCCTTAAACTGCTCAATGAATGGTGTGCTCTTGAGGTCAGACCATGTTGATAATATATTTGTCCAACCCGCAGCTCACGATATAGGCACGGCATTAGGGGCAGCCGTAAATGTTTACAAAGATATCGTAGGGCACAGACCTGACATTGTCCTTGAACACCCATATTATGGTCCGGATTATACCAATGAGGAAGTTGAATACGAATTAAAGAAATATAAACTTAATAATTTTAAGCGATGTAATGATATAGCTAAAGAAACCGCCACGTTAATCGCAGAGAATAAGACTGTAGGCTGGTTTCAGGGAAGGATGGAATTCGGCCCTAGGGCGCTTGGCGGTAGAAGTATCCTCGCAAATCCAAAGAATAAGGATATGAAGGATATTGTAAATAAAAGCATAAAGGGAAGAGAACCATGGAGACCATTCGCACCATCATTCCTGGCAGAGGATTCTGCTGATTATGTAAAACAACCTTACAAATCCCCGTTTATGATAATTGCCTTTCAGGCTATTGAGGAAAAAGTTTCTGAAATAGCTTCAGCCGCGCATGTAGATAACACGGTAAGGGTGCAGACGGTCAGGAAAGAGATTTTCCCCAGGTATTGGGAACTAATCAATGAATTTAAAAAGATAACTGGGGTACCGGCCCTTCTCAATACCAGCTTTAACGTAGCAGGCCAGCCCATTGTCTGCACCCCCCGCGATGCAATAATGACCTTTTTCGGTTGTGGACTCGATTATCTTGCGATTGAAGATTATCTGGTGTGGAAGTGATAGAATTACTTCTAACAACTTATTATGAGAAAATATTTACTGATACACATCTTAATCATATCATCTGTACTTCTTTCAGCCACGGTTATACATGCCGAAGAAGAGCCGGCCATAACCCTGCGTTCGTCTTATAGTGATTTATCTCTTCTTTCGGTGCAATCAATGCATAATGTTTCTATACGCAAAATGGATGAGTGGGGATTTTACGGGCACAGCACAATTCGCCACAACTATGAAAAGAGGTCTGTAAAAGGAGACGGTGTGGTAATAGACCATGCCACCGGTCTGATGTGGCATCCGTCAGGTTCGAGTGATTATATGAGGTGGAATAATACAGATAACTGGATAAGAAGTCTGAACTATAAAGGATATGCAGGTTATAAAGACTGGCGTTTGCCGACTTTAGATGAGGCGGTATCACTGCTTGAATCCAGCAGGAAGAATGGTGGCCCATATATAGACCCGGTATTTAATGGTGAACAGTGGGGGATCTGGACCGGTGACAAACATGGTTCGAGAGGGGTGTGGAGCGTCTATTTCAGCCTTGGTAATGTACGTTGGAACGTTAAGAACCGCTATGTCCGTCCTGTTCGTTCACTCAAATGATATATACCGGCAGGACGCGATTGGAAGTATAAGGACGATTAACTTCTCTCTTGATTGTATATAGTGGTATACGGTTTTACCACTCTCTCTAATGACGTTTTCCAGCCTTCTTTTTCACTTCCGTCAGCATTGCTCATATATTTTTCATTAACAAGTATTATCCCTGCCATAACCAGTCCCATTATGGCGATCTTAATTAATATTTTTAGTAATTTTATAAATCTAGTTCCCATTTTATTTTGATAAAAGTTCTTCGTAAACTCTCTCAACTTTTTCTGCCATGGATTCCTGAGAAAATACATCCAGTGCCTTTTTCAGCGACGCGTCGGCCATTTTCTTTCTCAGTTCAATGTCATTAGCTAATTTTACAGTGGCCGCTGCCAGGTTTTCCGGTGTATCGTCAATGACAAATCCGGTAACATTATGGTCAACTATTGTAGATAGCATTCCTCTATCAGCAGCAATAACGGGCTTTCCCATTGCCATGACCTCTCTGACTGCACGGCTGGAACCATCAGTACCGGGCATCAGGAATATATTAAAATCCATACATGAGACGGTTTCTACATAATCACCTGTCCGGTAACCTGTATGGACTACGACGTCTTCCAGCCCCATAGATTTGGTGGGGTCTGTCAAAAGCTGTTTCTCCTTAGTTCCTCTGCCTATAACGAGCAACTTTAACTTTGGAACTTCTTGAGAAGCTATCTTAATTGCTTCCAGGAGTATGTGAAACCTTCGATGGGTCTGTATCCTGGCGATAATACCGACTACTATATCGTCTTCCTTCATTCCGAACTTCTGCCTGTGGGTGAGAGGCCCGCTTCCCGGATTGAAACGTTGGCAATCAATAGACGCGTTAATCATAATTGTCTTATCTTCGCTTAATCCAAAACTATTCATGTCTGCCACCCTTGCCTCTTCTGAGACTTCAATTAATTTATCAGTGAGTCTGGTTAAACATTTTTTATTCCTCATGTTTTTCTTCAATGCAACTCCGTCATGATTCGTGCGTACAACAGGTAAGTATCTTCCGGTACGTCTGGCGGCCATTCCACCAACTAAATGGCCCTGGTTGCGATGAACGTGGACTATATCATACGCCTCTTCATTCATAAAAACCGAAGATTCTTAATGTCAGAAATGTACTTAAAGAAACTGAAATGCTTGCTTAAATGAAATCTGGTGACCGGTACAAGGCCACGTTCGTACGTGCTCTTTTCAACGGATTCTGAATCCGGTGGGAAAGGGTAATCATCCATTGCCTTGCCGCATGCAAGGGTAACATCATGCCCGCGTTTCTTTAATTCTACACAAAGGTTGAGCGCCGGCTCTGCCGGGCCTGTCCATTTCCAATCACTGAATAGGTGGAGTATTTTCATTTACTAATAACACCCGGCACCAATTCGTGCTGAATGGTACGTTCGGGCGGGAGCATGAATCTCTCTAAACACTGAGAATGCAACCAAAAATAAAACCTGCAAGCTATCTTTTTTGTTTTATCCTTTATACGTAATTCCCACAATTTTGCATATTTCATAAAGACATAGAATGAAGTCGTAGTTGCAGCTACTAAACCCGGTACTCCATCCAGAAATCCACGTTTGAAGAAGTATCCTTTGATGAACCTGAAAAGAGGCCTGAAAATGAGTTGAAAGGTGAGAAGCCCGACACCTTTTTTGTCCATTTCTACAGCACTCATGTCTGTATATTTGTCGATAGTTTCAAGCTGGTGTGAAAGATCTCTATATGTATAGTGAAGACAATCATTCTTCAGATATTTTGCCTTTCCGTTTAACTCCAGTGTCGCATGAGGTTCCTTTACCCACTTGCCCTTATCCTTCCTGTATAGAAGGAGGTCATATGCAGGATACCATTCTCCATGATTAATCCATTTTCCAAGATAGAGTGTTCTACGCGGGAAATAGAAACCGTCCCAGTTATTTGAATTATTATTTAAATGTGATTGAATTTCTTCATAAAGTTCGGGAGAGATTATCTCATCTGCATCCGTAAAGAGTATCCATTCATACTTGGCAAGGCTTACAATATAATTAGACTGGTCCTGAAATCCCGGCCATTTTCTCTGGTAAACCCTGTCTGTATATTTACGGCATATATCAACCGTTTTATCAGTACTGTAGGAGTCAACAACGATGACCTCATCAGCCCACTTAACATTCTCCATACAGTCCTGAATTAAATCTTCATTGTTAAACGTCATTACACATGCTGAAACTCTAGCTTTAGCCATTGTGAAACTCCTGGTGTTAATTATATCTACAATTACACAATTATAAATCTGTAGCGGAAACCTTTAGGTTTCCATTTCCATGGATTGCCAATAAAAAGGTTACATGGGCACCGGCATTCTTCCCATGGTGAGTTGGAAGGCTGAAGCCTTCCACCACATTTTGTTCAATGTCAAACTGTATTCTGAAATTCAGTGATTAGACCGGCAACAGTTTCTACCTCTTCCGTTGTCAGTTCCGGATAAATGGGTAAAGACAATATTTCTTCGGCGTTTCTCTCGCTTATGGGAAAATCTCCTGCTTTATGCCCAAGCTTTTTATAAGCTTCCTGCAGATGGATTGGAATGGGATAATGTATTTGTGTGCCAACTCCTCGTTCCTGTAGATAATCTTTTAAATCATTTCTTTTATTTACCCTGATTACAAAAAGGTGATATACGTGTTTTGCCCATTGCCTTTCGCATGGAAGTTGTACATTTGAGTTATAGAGTAGTTGCCGGTACTGTGTGGCTATTTCTTTTCGTCTGTCTGTCCATTCGCCTAAGTATCTTAATTTAACCCGAAGTACAGCGGCTTGAATCTCATCCAGCCGGGAATTAAACCCCTCAATCTTTGACGTGAACTTTTTCACTTCTCCATAATTTCTGAGCATAATCAGTTTTTTATATAATTCTTCATTGTTCGTAACTACCATTCCGCCATCACCGTATGCTCCCAGGTTTTTTGTTGGATAAAAACTGAAGCAGCCCATATCTCCAATAGTTCCTGCATTGTTACCATTATATTTTGCACCATGGGCCTGGCATGCATCTTCAATGACTCTTAAATTATGCGCTTCTGCTAATTTCATTACCTGCTCCATTTCCGTGGTGTGGCCATAAAGATGTACAGGCAGAATAGCTCTTGTTTTCTCTGTAATCTTTTCTTCTACTTTTTTTAAATCCATAGTGTAGGTATCCGGCGTGATATCAACAAATACAGGTTTGGCCCCGGTAAATGATATAGCAGAGATAGTAGGAACTGCCGTATTTGGAACAGTAATTACTTCATCTCCGGGTCCGATATCACAAGCTCTTAAAGAAAGATGTAAAGCTTCCGTGCCCGAACCAACTCCTACGGCAAATCCAGCCCCAAAGAAATCTGTAAATTCCTCTTCAAACAGTTTGACATTTTCTCCCAGAACAAATATTCCTTTTTCGAAAACACATTTAAAGGCGTTATCCAGTTCCTCTTTCAGGTACTCATACTGCCTTTTAAGGTCAAAAACTGGAATTTTCATGTTACCAATAATGCTCTTTGTATTTCTCATAGTAATCAAATGACGATTGAAGTCCTTCTTCTAACGAAACCTTTGGCTCCCACTCAACGGCACTCTTAATCTTTTCAAAATTTGCAACGTAATCTCCAATTTCTATCTTTTTAAGGTCATCCTTGAATGGTATCAGTTCATAATTGCCTTTACCATAAACATCTATCATTGTCTCTACCAAATCTATCAGGTTTTTCGGAATGCCGCCAAGGTTAAAGACTTCACCGTTGGCTTTTTCATTACAAGCTACCTGTAACAATGCCTCCACAACATCATCAACATAATTAATGTCTCTGATCTGTTTGCCGTCACCGTATAGCTTTACTGTCTGACCCTCTATTAATTGCCGTATAAACCAGTTAATTATTCCCTGCTTGTGATGTTTCATCTGGTGTCTGGGCCCATAAGTATTCGTTAATCTGAGAGAAACAGCTCTTATACCATAAATATTATTGTACAGGATGTGATATGATTCTCCTGCAATATTATTTATTCCGTTAACATCTGTCGGGTGCATCAGGTGCTTTTCATCTACAGGCAGGTGGTCTGCTTTTCCGTATTGCCCTCTCGTGCCGGCGAAAATAATCTTGACGTCTCTATTGTTTTTGCGGCATGACTCCAGGATTGATAACTGGCTCATGCAGTTAATTTCCAAATCAGTAAACGGGTCATTCATGCTGTCAATGTGGCTTAATGTCCCTGCAAGATTGAAGATGATATCCTTGTCCTTTACAAGATAGTCCATGCTATGCTTATCTCTGACATCGGCGATGTTTACCTTTACCCTGTCCTCAATGCCATTAATATTAAAATTATTTCCTCCGTATTCCGGTATCAGGGAGTCTATAAGATATATGTCTGCTTCTATCTTCGCAAGCCGGTGAGCCAGTGTGCTTCCTATAAAACCCAAACCTCCGGTT
Source organism: uncultured bacterium (assembly GCA_964010955.1). Taxonomy (GTDB): domain Bacteria; phylum Planctomycetota; class Brocadiia; order Brocadiales; family Scalinduaceae; genus Scalindua. The sequence goes on along the minus strand of CAXGMX010000066.1, from coordinate 1,747 downwards.
ATCAATATCTTTTTGTTTTTGAAATAATTTTCCATCTTATTTTTCAGCAACAATAATCAATGTATTTCTACCAGAAAAATATCTTTCCGGAAGATTTAATATAACTAATCACATAATAAATACCATGGAATTACTCATTTACATGCATTATGTAGGCATTATTCATACTTGTTTCATACTTATTGAGCTCTATCAATAACGGGGTACATAACCCCTAATATTAAATTTTGTCAAGTAAAAATCCAATTCTCAAATAGATAATTACTTTATCGTTAATAAAAGGACTTACAATAAATAACTTGAATTTTTCTTAATCTGAATCATAATAATAAAAAGCAATATTTTCAATCAATTTACTTAAAGACAGATGAAGCTTAATTCACATACGATAACGGAAGTTACAGTTAAGAAAAGAATTTCTGTAGGTGATTTCCAGATCAGCGTGGAAGAAAGGGCTGCCATTAATGAAGTATTGGATGCCGGAAGGATTTCAGAATGGAAGAAAGTTAGTGAGTTTGAAAGACTATTTGCTGATTACATAAATACGAAACATTGTGTAGCTGTTCACTCGGGTACATCTGCCTTGATAGTAGGGCTGTCAGCATTAATATATGATTCTCGGTTTCCAAAAGTTAAAAAGGGTAGTAAGGTAATAACAACACCATTGACATATATCGCAACAATAAATGCTATTGTATTAACAGGCCTGGAACCGGTTTTTATAGATGTTGATCCCTATAGTTTTTCAATATTACCTCAAAAGATAGAAGAACACCTGGAAAGCGTAAATGATCCGGAAAATTATTCTATTATATTACCCGTACATCTTATGGGTTATCCCTGTGATATGGATGAAATAAATAGAATTGCCAGGAAATATGATTTGGTTGTCCTTGAAGATTCTGCTCAAGCTCATGGTTCACTATATAAAAGGCAGAAAGTGGGGTCATTATCCTTAATTTCTATTTTTTCCTTTTATATAGCACATAATATACAGGCAGGAGAGATGGGGGGCAGTAATGACAGATGATGAAGAACTAATAAACCTGATGAGAAAATTGAAGGCTAATGGAAGAGTATGTGATTGTCCTGTTTGTACAAGGCCAAATGGTTATTGCCCTTACTTTTCCCAGGATGATGATTATGACCCGCGTTTCGTTCATGATGTTATAGGTTATAATTTCAAAGTAATGGAGTTTGAGGCCGCACTGGGAGTAAGCCAATTGAGAAAAGCAGATCTTATATTTGTTAAAAGGCAAAATAATGTACGTTTTCTTAATGAACATTTAGATAAATATTCAGATGATTTGCAATTACCGGCATTCTCAGAAAACGTAAGCTATCTGGCTTATCCTATTGTAATAAAGGAACATAGCAAATTTACCAGAAAGTATTTACGTGAAGAACTAGAGAAGAATGGTATTGAAAGCAGGCCTACTCTTTTGGGTGTGTCCCCTACTCAACAGCCGGCATTTAATTATCTTAAGGAAGAATATGAGGGTAAAATACCAAATGCAGAATATGCCGGTAAGAATGCCTTTTACATTGGTTGTCATCAGTATCTTCACAAAGATGACATCGAATATGTAGTTTATATATTCGATAAGATATTATCTTAATAAATACACACCCAATATCTTCTTTAACCGTAGAATCAACAGACAATTTAATGCACTCTAATTATTGTTTTTCCATTTAATTTTGTGTCAAAATCCAGCTTTATCTATTGTTCTGCCTGCCTGCAACG
>CAXGMX010000065.1:0-10214 GCA_964010955.1 uncultured bacterium | reverse complement strand
GGTAAAGAAAGGAAAAATAGTACGAAGTTCAGGGTAAGAGTAGAGCTTGGAATAGGAGAAAAAGGCGAAGATATAGAGAGAGGAGAGCAGATATTCATTATCAGTGCAGAATCAGAGAACGAGCTTGATGCAGAAGATCAGATCAGATATCTGGTAGAGAATGAAATGGAAGTGCTGAACATATCACAATAAAGATAGGCGGATGAAACAGGACACTGCCGGCAGGCTTATTCCCGATAAGTTTTTATATGAACAAGAAAAACAAAAGAATTAATTAGCCACAGATTTACACGGATAAAGGGATTTAGAAGACTCAAAACTCAATAAAATCTAAAGTTAAATAAATTGTTTACCACGCTTAGCGTGGTTTCCGCAACTTTAGCTCACTTCCCGCCTAACAAACCACGCCTAGCAGACTGGCGGACAGGTAGGCACTTCAAACTTATTATGAGGAATTAAGGAATTCTCTCTTTACTTCTCCATCACATCTGTCGGCTCGACTTTGGGCGGCATGATTGAGGGAATAACTTCACCTTCTTTCAGTGCCTTAAGTTGGATCTGTGCCTGGGTCTTTGTCGGCAGGCCATGGATCTTGATAAAACCGGCTGCCGCATCATGTTCAAAGGTGTCTCCGGCATCATAAGTGGCGAGCGAGTGATCGTACAATGATAACGGTGATTTTCTGCCGGTTACAATACAATTACCTTTGAATAGTTTCAGCCTGACAGTACCGGCAACAAATCGCTGGTTACTTAATATATAAGCAACCAGGTCCTGGTGAAATGTCGAAAACCACAAGCCGTTATAAACCATATCTGAATAGTGGGTTGAAACCATATCCTTGAATCTGTGAGTATCTTTTGTCATGACTATTTCTTCCAGTGCCTGATGGGACTTGTGGAGCACTATAGCGGCAGGGGATTCGTAGATCTCTCTTGACTTTATGCCGACAAGTCGGTTCTCAAGATGATCAATTCTTCCTATGCCATTGTCACCGGCTATCTTGTTTAGTTCGTTTATGAGGTTTATGCCATCCGTCCCCTGTCCGTTCAAAGTTAAGGATTCCATTTTCAAAACCTATTTCTATGTATGTTGGTTCATCGGGGGCATCGTTTGCGTTTTTTGTCATTTTGTAAATATCTTCGGGTGGTTCTGCCCATGGGTCTTCAAGTATTCCGCATTCAATGCTTCTTCCCCATATATTTTCATCTATGCTGTAAGGGTTCTGAGCGCTTACGTCAACGGGGATATTATTCTTCCGAGCATAATCCATAGCTTCATTTCTGGTCATATTCCACTCCCGCAATGGTGCAATTATCTGTAGAGATGGGTCCAGTGTGTGTATGGCAATGTCAAATCTGACCTGGTCATTTCCCTTCCCGGTGCATCCGTGTGCTACGGCACAGGCACCTTCTGCTTTCGCTGTATCGACCAGCAGTTTTGCTATCAATGGTCTGCCGAGTGCGGTTGCAAGAGGATATGTTCCTTCGTAAAGAGCTCCGGCCTGAAGTGCAGGAAAAATGAAATAGTTAACAAAGGCCTCCTTTGCATCTATAATCATTGACTTGCATGCGCCTGTCTTTACTGCTTTTTCCACTATCGGTTTCAGATCCTTTTCAGTTCCCAAATCAATGGTCAGGGCTATTACGTCCATGTTATACTTTTCCTGTATCCACTTTATAGCGACAGATGTATCCAGCCCGCCTGAATACGCCAGGACAACTTTCTTTTTGTCGGTTCCCATTTTCTCTCCTTGTTGATGTCTGAATCTATATTATCTTATTTATGTTGTGTGCGCCTTAAAAAAAAGTCTTTATAACGACTGCTCCTGTCCGGTAAAGATCCCTTTGCCTTTAACCTGGTCATTACCGGAATAGTTCCGGTAAGCTTGCTGACTGCCCATACACTGAATGCAAAACGTACTATCGAATTAATTGATTTGTTTATCAGGAAATTATACATGAAATACGCAGCTAACATCCCGAATAAAACGGTTGCCATGTACAAGCATGCTTTGCTTCCGTAACGGATGCCGTAGCCTAATCCAACTATCGTGCACCCTACGATAATACTCTGTATCCCGTATCCCCTTGTTGAGAGAGAAGTGACTCCTGAAACGGCGACAATGCTCAGGCTTGTGTAGAGTATCCCTAAAAAAATCGTTAGATTTGCCGTACGCCCGACCATCTTTTCAGGCGTATATTTATTATTATAGACCATTAAATTCGTGTTTTGGTATTCCTGTTTACGTCAACATTCATCGAAGAAAGACAATTGTCTACATGTTACCATCGCTATGAACGTGAGTCAAAGAGAAATATGTTGAGGAATTTAGGGATTAAGGGATTCAAAGAATCGGGAAAATACTTTGATTCCTCCCTGCCCCTACCCGCCGGTCTGTTAGTAGGAAATTCCTAATAATAGTTATAATTCCGGCTTGTACGGTTTGCGTATTAACCGTCCCCTTATTTCCTTTTAGCTTGACAACATTTTAATGTAAAGTTAAAATTGGCTTAAGTTTATCACAAATTACAATGATTAGAAAAATTTGATTTTATAGATTATGAATGGCAAAATTTCTATCAGAGGCGCTATAAAGGGTTTCCTTTCTACGCCTTCTTTTTTTGGTATACCGAGGATAAATTTTATCCTTTTTATTGCGGCTTCCTTCACTACTTATTTAATAAATGGTCCAAGCTATTCTATTTGCATAATGACGATTTTGCTTGCACACGAAATGGGACATTTCATTATGTGCCGAAAGTATCGTGTAGATGCAACATGGCCATATTTCCTTCCTGTGCCGCTTCCTCCCTTCGGTACATTTGGTGCAGTTATCAAGATGAAGGGTCATATCCCTGATAAACGTGCCTTATTTGATATTGGGGCGGCAGGTCCGATTGGAGGTCTGATTTTTGCGATTCCGATTACTATTGTAGGCCTGAGTCTTTCTGAAGTTCATCCTATTCCCAAGGATTCGACAAGTTACCTGGGGTTGGGGGAACCTATACTCTTTTCTCTTTTTGCAAAGATGATGGTAGGTGAAGTTTCTGAGGGTTTTGATATTATCTTAAACCCGATTGCCTTTGCCGGTTGGGCAGGGCTTTTTGTTACTGCACTTAATCTACTGCCTATCGGGCAGCTTGATGGAGGGCACATCATTTATGCTTTATTGGGAAAGTATAGTGGTATTGTGTATAAGGCAGGTATTGGTGCATTTTGTATCTTTACATTATTTGTTTATCCGGGTTGGATTATTTTTGCCGTCATGCTTTTGTTGTTTGGATTCAAGCATCCTCCACCGGCAGACCCATTTATACAGCTTGATTTTAAACGTAAATGTATAGGAGTTTTAATGCTGATTGTCTTTTTACTATGTTTCACCCCAATTCCTCTTAAGGTCTGAGAAACTTCATCTTTATCCCATTAGTTAGAAAGAGCTGATTTGTAATGACAAAAAGAGTAGTAATAGCAATGAGCGGGGGCGTTGACAGCAGCGTCGCTGCTCATTTTTAATTGAACAGGGATATGACGTAATCGGTTTGTTCATGCGTCTTGGAAATACTACAGATGTGCCTGCGACGGACAGAAAAACGGCAACGTGTTGTAGTGCTGAAGACGCCAGGGATGCCAGAAATGTTGCATCATCTCTTGGAATTCCCTTTTATGTCATTAACTTCGAAGATGAGTTTAATGGTATTATTGAATACTTTTGTGATGAATATCTAAAAGGGAGGACTCCCAACCCGTGTATAATCTGCAACCAGGAACTTAAGTTTGGTAAATTGCTTAAATTTGCGGATTACCTTGATGCTGATTGTGTAGCTACGGGTCACTTTGCCAGGATCGACAGGCTCAACGACAGATATGTATTGAAAAAGGGAGTAGATGCGAATAAAGACCAGTCTTATGTCCTTTTCTCGCTTGATCAGCAGCAATTATCCCGCGCATTGTTTCCACTCGGGAATATGACCAAAGCTGAGGTTCGCAAAACGGCTTCCAGCCTTAACCTGAAGACGAAGGACAAGCCTGAAAGCCAGGAGATTTGTTTTGTTACCGGTAATAGTTACAGTGATTTGATTACCGAAAGGGTGGGTTCCGAGATTGGTACCGGTTTGTTAAAGGATACGGACGGTAACACTCTGGGCACACATGACGGCATACATAATTTTACGGTCGGGCAGAGGAAAGGATTGGGCATCGCATTTGGCGAGCCAAGATATGTAGTTGATATTGATCCTTTGCAGAATACAGTAACGGTTGGAATTGCGGATAAACTTTTAAGGGACACATTTACAGTAGGTAATGTAAACTGGATTACGATTGAAAGATTGGAAAAAGAATTGAATTCTTCGGTAAAGATCAGGTATAAGGGAGACGAAACTCCAGCCGTAATTTATCCTCTGGAAGATGATCGCGTCAGGGTTGAATTCAAGCAGCCACAGCGCGCCATAACACCGGGTCAGGCGGCTGTATTTTATGACGGAGACATCGTAGTTGGGGGGGGATGGATAGAGAGGGACTGAAAGATTGAATATTGAAGATTGGAGTGGAAAATTTATAATTAGAAATACCGAATAAAGAATTTTGAATATCGGATGACGAATGACAAAGAACAAAGAAGAACTGTTAAGAAAATAGTCAATATTAAATTTCTTTAAAAATGCATAACACATTGCCACTCATGAATATTACAGGGCTGGGAGAAGCAACAGAATTCCTGGGAAAGATTGCCGGCTACATTTGGGGTATGCCGCTGGTTATTTTACTCATAGGTACCGGTGTTTATTTCAGTATAAGACTCATCTTCCCTCAATTCAGAAGGATTGGACATGCTATAGCAATTGCCAGAGGTAAATATGATAATCCCGATGACCCGGGAGAGATAACCCATTTTCAGGCGCTCTGTGCAGCACTTTCTGCAACAGTTGGCGTCGGTAATATTGCCGGTGTAGCAATCGCCTTACATGCCGGTGGTCCGGGAGCAATTTTCTGGATGTGGGTAGCCGCACTTTTTGGCATGGTTACTAAATATGCCGAATGTACTCTTTCTCAGAAATACCGTGTCATTCATAGTGACGGTACTATAAGCGGCGGCCCCATGTATTATATTGAGAGGGGAATGGGCAGGAAATTCAAATGGCTGGCCATACTCTTTGCCAGTTGTGGGCTGATAGCTACGTTTGGCGGTGGTAATATGGTCCAATCAAATTCAATGACCATCGCCTTTACCGATCAATTTGCTACACAAAAATATTACAACGATACTCCACTGTCCGGGCTGAACAATGGGGCAGAAATCAGCGTGCAGGAGGGCGAGGTATTTTTTCATAAAGACAAGGGATGGCAAGGCAATCGAGATTGATATCTCCCGGGCAGGTACGGTTGGTGATCTGTTAAATGCAATAAACCTTCATCCGGCAGATTCTCCAAATTCTCCTAATTCTGTATTTGCAGAAGTAGCTACAGACAATAATAGTATTGAGTTTACAGATTATACGGATGGTAAACATGAATTTACACTTATAGACACAAACGATGGTAAATTAATAGGAGAACTTGGGTTTGTAAATGGTGATGGCAGTATTAATAAGTTAAGTGATAGTAAAATCGCTACGGTTATACCTGAAAAGCTTTTCCTGAAGGCAATCCTTGGCGTTGCGATTTCTATAATCGTAGGCATGGTGATTATAGGCGGTATCAAAAGGATTGGAAAGGTTGCAAGCAGGCTTGTACCCGTTATGTCTTCAATATATGTTGCAGGGGCGCTCTTTATTATATTATGGAATTACGACAGGATAGCAGATTCATTTTATCTGATCTTCAAACACGCCTTTACTCCAACTGCTGCAACCGGTGGTTTTGCCGGAGCTACTGTATTATATGCAATAACGTGGGGAGTAAGGAGAGCGGCCTTCTCCAATGAAGCAGGACTTGGAAGTGCTCCAATTGCCCATGCTGCCGCAAAGACAAAAGAACCTGTACGTGAAGGACTGGTTGCCATGATGGGGCCTCTGGTCGATACTCTGATTATCTGCACCATGACGGCATTGGTTATTATTATTACCGGAGAATGGACTGGTAGCGCAGATTCATCGGTTCTAACAAAGAATGCCTTTAATGCAGGGATTCCATATCTGGGTGGGGTTATAGTCGCGATTGGGTTGATACTGTTTGCCATCTCAACTGCCATAAGCTGGTCATATTATGGAGACCGTTGTGCAGAATATTTATTTGGTCCCAGGGCAATTCCGCCTTATCGCTGGATATACGTGATTGCCCTTTTTGTAGGAGCAATAGTTCAGTTGGAATTTGTCTGGAATTTTTCAGATATCACATTAGGTTTAATGGCGCTCCCAAACCTCATTGCCCTTATCGCCCTTAGCGGCGTAGTGATAAGTTTGACAAAAGACTATTTTTCACGCAAACATGTTCGAACTAATTAATGCAGAAAGAATATGACGTTGTGATAGCGGGCTCCGGCCCCTCAGGTGCAGCGGTCGGCAAAGGGCCTGGTAAAGGAAGGACTAAGCGTACTGGTACTGGAGAAGAAGAAACTTCCCAGGTACAAGATATGCTCCGGAATCATCTTTAGAAAATCACAGGACATTACCGAGGAATATTTTGGAGAGATTCCGAAGTCTGCATACGTTGCTCCTGAACTTTTAAAGGGAGTTAGATTCTGGTCTGATGATGAAAACTATAAAGATTATCCTTTCACTAAAGATGGCCGTGGAGCACCCAACGTATGGCGTTCTGAGTATGACTACTGGCTTGTCAGGAATTCCGGTGCAGAGATCAGGGACCGCCATGCCGTGACAGGTTTCAGTGACAAAGGCGATTATGTAGTTGTGAAGGTGCATGACAAACTGAATGATAATCTGATCGATGTCAGGTGTAAATACCTGATAAGTGCAGAAGGCGGCAAGTCTGTAATCAGGGCGAAGCTTGACCCGGAATTTGAAAAGGGTCTGAAATGGTTTTTCGCTTACCAGAATTACTATGAGGGAAGTTCAGGCCTCGACCCTGAGTTCTATCATGGTTTCCTGGAACCCCAATACGGCGAGGTCTATGCGTGGTTTAGTGTTAAGGACGGCCTGCAGATCTTTGGCACTGCGGCAGCGGAAGGGAAAAAGATAAAGCCATATCTCTTGAAATTTACAGAGTTATTAGAGAAGAAATTTGATCTTAAGCGTGGAAAGATAGTCAGGAAATCGGGATGTATTGGAAATAACATGTGTCCGGAAGGAAGATTTTACCTGGGCAAAAATAACGTTCTTCTGGTAGGTGAAGCGGCAGGGTTTCTTAATGCGTTTGGTGAGGGGATTTCGTGTGCATTGTCTACAGGTCTGTTTGCGGCGGAGGCAATAAGCAGGGGTATTAAGTCAAATAATAATGCACTTGAATTGTATACAGAATTGACAAAACGAGAGAGAAAAGAAACCACGGTTTCATGGAGATTAGGTGCAAGGCTGGCAGGTAGAGACTTGATGCCAATATAATTTATAATGGAAATAATTCTTATCATTGCATTACTAATCATGCTCGTTGGGCTTTCAGGGATTGTACTCCCTATTATTCCGAGTACGCCCCTGATATTGATGGGTATAGTCATATATGCTGCTTGTGATGGATTTGAGAGTATAAGCCGGCTTCTGCTATTAAGCCTTGGTGTCTTAACTATTTTTTCTGTAGTTATTGATTATTTTGGAGGTGTTATCGGGGCGAAGAAATTTGGTGCGACAAAATGGGGTATAATTGGTTCAATATTCGGGTGCATAGGAGGTTTTATTACCGGGGGAATAGTTGGCATAATAATCGGCCCATTTCTCGGTGCAGTATTACTTGAATTAGTTTTTGGAAAAAGATTTAAGAGGTGCGCTTAAGTCTGGTGTGGGAACATTAGCTGGTTTTATTGGGGGTGCAATAACAAAACTGGCTATAGGCGTTATTATGATTGGTATATTTATCTGGAAGGTATTTTAGATGATTTTGCATAGAGATCTTGATATAGGAGAACTTTCTCTCTGTCCCTATCTGCCTGACAGGAAAAAGCAGAACAGATACTTTCTTGCGAGTGAGCTTGATGAATCCGACATTTCTTTTTTACTTGCGAAAGGATGGAGAAAATTTGGCGTATATTTTTTTCAACCCTCCTGTCCCGACTGTCAAGAGTGCGTACCCATTCGGGTAATATCTGATGAATTTAAACCGTCTAAAAGCCAGAGGCGCAATCTGAAAAAGAACAGGGACATAGATGTAGTCTTTGGCCCGCTTAAATTCAGCGAAAGGGCCTTTGAGATTTATAAGGACCATTCAAAGCAGTGTTTCTCACAGGAATGCAATCTGGAGGAATTCATTGTCAGTTTCTTTTCACCATCCACTCCGGGCCTTCAGTCTGAATTCTATCTTAACGGCGAATTGATTGGTATGGGCTTTCTGGACAAAGGGGAGGATTGTCTGAGCAGTGTATATTTTATTTATGATACAAGATTTTCTCATCTGGGATTGGGAACCTTCAGTATTCTAAAGGAGATCGAACACACACGGTCTCTTGGACTGAAATACTATTGCCTGGGTTATTACGTTCGTGAATGCCAGATGATGACGTATAAGGATAATTTCAGACCCAGAGAGCACTATAACTGGCTGCAGGATAAGTGGGACTTAATTAGCTAGGGTCTTCTACACAGAAAAATCCAGTGTCCTTCTTGCAAGTTCTTTTTCAAGTGCGTGTAAATCACCATTCAGGTTTTTACAGAGAGCCCTTTGCAGGTCCGCTTCACTTCCCTGTTCTATCATAGTCTTAGCAAAGTCTAGGTGTTGTTCAGCGTGAAGTTCTTTTGCCCTGGGTGCCGTCAAATCAATCAGGCGTCTGAGTTGTTCACTGATGGTCATAATTTCTTCCGTCTCCGGTTCCACTATTTTAGCATTGATCCCGTATCTCATTGCCTTCCACCAATTCTCTTCGAGATATCCGGCATGAAAGTTACTTGCGGGTTTTCCTGCAAAAAAGCTGTCTTGGTATGTGTCTACGGCAGACTGTATCAGGGCGGCAAGTGCCCCTATACGACGAACGGATGTGGGAATATCAAAGATCCGAAACTCAACAGTACCCAGTGGCGGTTGGGGGCGGATAATCCACCATAGGTCACCGGGATGTTTGATGTCGCCTGCGGCAAGGAACTTTTCGTAATAAGCGACCAGCTCCGGAAAGGATTTAAAGGGTGGTGCTAATTTGGTTCGAGGCATGGAATGGAACAGGTGCGCGCGTGTCGAAACCAATCCGGTGTCTACCCCATCGTAGTAAGGTGAGTTTGCGGAGAGGGCTAATAGCGGATATGCCCATCTCCGCATTTCGTTCATGACATAGATGGCCGCTTCTTCATTCTTTACCCCGACATGTATGTGTAATCCAAAGGCCAGCATGCGGTGGGCAATATATCCGTGGTTATCACGTACCCATTGATAATGTTCATTGTCTACGAAGGGTTGTTTTTCCCAATCGGAGAATGGATGGCTTCCGGCAGCAACAATGTTAACATTGAGTTGCTTACAGTTCTCTGCCAGGACAGTTCGGCCGTTAGCTGTCTCTTGTATTAGGTCATCTACAGTTTTATAAACACCCGTACGCAGCTCTAGGATACATTGTAGCAGTTCGTAACATACTCTCTCCCGAAATTCGGTATCAAGAAGTGCCATAACCTCATTGACAGAAGGCATAAGTTCTGCAGTTTCAGGGTTGATTAAATGAAATTCTTCTTCTATGCCTAATGTAGGGTAATCATTTTTCTTAAACGGTTTCATTGTTCAGGTAAGAATATCTTTAGATTTGCAATGGTTCAAGCCATTTTTTCTCAGCCAAATGGTTAAAGAACTTAAGAAAGATGTCGATATATAAATATAAACTATTTGACATTCAAAAGCTCGGTGATAAACTCTCAAAATGTAACTTATTTACTGTAAATCAGTTCCGGGAGACTTATGCAAATTAATAAACGGCTTTTCCACGGACTAAGGTTAATATCAAGGTCGGATTCGAGTTTGTTAAGTGGAATGAAAGGGATCTGGATCATTGCAAGGCTTCTTATGAGGCATCTATTATAGACATTAGTGCAAAGGGTGCAAGTTTAAGTGAATTGCCTGATATTGATAAAGGTGTTATGAAGAAACTTTCTACAGGGGAAAATAAGATTCGTTTAAATTTTCACTTT
>CAXGMX010000064.1:0-10238 GCA_964010955.1 uncultured bacterium | reverse complement strand
ACGCCACGTATGGATTTTGCCGGCTCGTGTGGTTCAAACGCGTATATGCCGGGTTCTCCACCCGGTGTGTTTACGGTCCCGGGGACCGGAACCTACTACCTGTTGATCAAAGCGGGTGGTGTTGTATCCGATGTCATGTTCGATGACCTTAATCTTGAAGTTATAGATGATGATCCCCCAGACACTGAATGGGTTTTGGTATGGTCCGATGAATTTGATTCTTCGGATATAGATATGAGTAAATGGAGCTATGATATAGGTACCGGTGATTGGGGCTGGGGAAATGACGAACAGCAATATTATACCAGTAATTCCAATAATTCTTTTATCGAAGATGGAAAGTTGATTATACAGGCGCTTCTTCAGAATTATGGTGGAGCAAACTATACTTCCGCCCGTATGGTTACAAGGGACAAGGGTGACTGGACGTATGGACGGATAGAAGTAAGAGCAAAATTACCCGGTGGTGTGGGAACTTGGCCTGCAATATGGATGCTTCCTACCGACTGGGTCTACGGCGGATGGCCCTACAGCGGTGAAATCGATATTATGGAACATGTTGGCTTTGATCCCAATGTGATTCACGGGACTGCTCATACGGAGGTCTATAACTGGTGGAACGGTATACCGCCACCGGGAGGATCAATATATGTAAATGGTGCAACTTCAGGTTTTCACGATTACACTCTGGAATGGGATGAAGATTATATCAAATGGTATGTGGATGACGTACATTATTTTACCTATGCGAATGATCAAGATGGGAATTATGCAACCTGGCCTTTTGATCAGCGTTTTCATCTTCTTTTAAATATTGCGATAGGTGGTACCTGGGGTGGCCAGCAGGGTATTGATGATAGTATATTCCCGGTTCGGATGGAAGTTGATTACGTCAGGGTCTATGAAGCTTCTTCCGAACTCTCATCTCAACTTGAAACGATACCTAATACTTATAATCTTCACTATAATTACCCCAACCCATTCAATCCCGCTACAACCCTATGCTACTTTTTACCAGAACAAACCCACGTAACACTCACGGTCTGCGATTTGACGGGTAGAGAAATAAACCGGCTTGTAAATACCACACAAGATGCTGGATATAAAACTGTACCATGGGATGGGACGGATAGCTTTGGCAGACCCGTAAGTTCAGGCTTGTACTTGTATCAAATTAGGACGAGTAACCATACCAGCGTGGGTAAGATGGTATTACTCAAATAATAATGCAAATTGACAAATCGTGTTAAAATGATACATGGAATAATGACTCTATTCTTGTCTGTGGTTTTTCTTATGTTTCTCACTGTTTGTGAAGAAAGTATATATTCCAACCAACTTCCGGATGAAAATAATCATACGCTGGAAGGTTGGGGATTGGTTTGGAACGACGAATTTGACGGTGATGCTATTGATGGTCAAAAGTGGAATAAGCTCCTTTGGCGTCCCGGATGGGTAAATAATGAACTGCAGGCTTACACGGACCGTGACACGAATGTGTTTGTTCAGGATGGCAACTTGGTCATCCGAGCCTTGATTGAACCGGGTTTTTTGGCACAGATTATACGGGTACTAGCTACACGGCTGATTATACCTCTGGCCGCTTGAATACAGCTGGCAAAGGAGAGTGGACATACGGCCGTTTTGATACCAGAGCCAAGCTACCGAAGGGGATTGGTTCCTGGCCTGCAATCTGGATGCTGGGATCTAATATATCTACTGTAGGATGGCCTCATTGTGGTGAAATCGATATTATGGAACACGTGGGCTTTGATGAAGGGAATATTCACGCTTCGATCCACACGACTGATTACAACCACGTGAATGGTACTCAAAAATCCGGTCAGGTAATAATTCCGACCGCCACTGATTCTTTCCACGTTTATTCTTTGGAGTGGGACAGCACCTATATTCGCTACCTAGTGGATGATGAACCCTATTTCTTTATTTACAATGACAGTAATGGTGATGAAGATAAGTGGCCATTCAATAAACCTCAATACATTATACTTAACTTGGCAGTTGGTGGTGATTGGGGTGGTGCTCAAGGAATTGATCCTTCTGTTTTCCCAATGGAGATGAAAGTGGATTATGTCCGGGTCTTTGAAAAAAGTGAAAATTCAACCAATGTTAATGTAACATTTCAAGTTGATATGAAAAACGAGATAGTAAGCGGTGAGGGTGTCTGGCTTTCCGGCGGCAATATAAGCTCCGGTCAGCCCGGTGGCCTGCAGATGCAACCTGTGGCTGATACAACAGTATGGGAGGTAACCTTAACCTTGCCACCTTATTCAAGTTATAATTATAAGTACAGAAATGGGCATTATCCGGATACTTGGTCTGGAGGATGGGAATCTGTGCCTGATGAATGTGGTGAAGGTTCATATAACGATAGGGCTTTATTAGTTGGTAATTCAGATACGACTCTGTCGGTTGTCTGTTTTAAGGAGTGTACAGCATGCGAATAATTATTGGATCAATTTTTCTTTTAAATATTCTTTTTTCACAGGGATTTTTACATGTCGAAAACGGGAATATTGTTGATGGTGAAGGTAGTCCAGTTATTGCAGGCATGGAAGGAGCGCTTGCCAGTGTGGTGGGAGGAATGGTGGCACGTCCTGTTATCGGTGTGCCGACAAGTGTTGGGTATGGTGCCAGTTTTGGTGGCATTACTCCTCTCCTGGCAATGTTAAATAGCTGCGCCGCGAATGTTACCGTTGTAAATATAGACAATGGTTTCGGGGCTGCTTACGTTGCATCTCTGATAAACAATGTTAAATAGTACAAATAGTTTAGAATTATGGTTCAAGTAAAAAAACTACCTGAATTAACTCCCAGGAAAAAGAATACTCACAAAGGCAGCTATGGACGCGTGTTGGTTCTTGCCGGTTCTCCCGGCATGACAGGCGCCGCATACCTTTGTTCCAAAGCTGCATTGAGAAGCGGGTCAGGTATAGTTACATTGGGTATACCTGAAAGCCTGAATCCTGTAATGGAAACCAAACTGACTTGCGTAATGACATACCCCCTGCCGGAAACAGATGCATCTACACTGTCTAACAAGGGTCGAAAAGAAATCCTGAAATTATGTAAATCACACGATGTTGTAGCATTGGGCCCCGGTCTTTCTCAACAACCGGAGACAAAAGATCTCATCCTCTGGTTAATAAAAAACATAGACCGCACCATGGTAATTGATGCAGACGGGATTAATGCGTTAGCGAATAATGTGAATGTATTGCACAAGATAAAACAGAACGTAGTATTAACACCTCATCCGGGAGAGATGTCACGCTTAACAGGTCTTCGTTCAGCAAAGGACGTGCAAAGAGAGAGACTTAACACTGCAGCACATTTTGTTCAATCAATTCAAAAAAGATTAGGAGACGAGAAAAGACTCGTTTTGGTATTAAAGGGCGATAAAACCATAGTTGCTGATTATGGGAGAATATACGTAAACCGTACGGGTAACCCCGGCATGGCAACGGCCGGTGTCGGTGACGTCCTGACAGGGATTATTGTATCATTAATCGGCCAGGGGTTTGATGTATTCAGCGCTTCACAGCTGGGTGTTTACATCCACGGTCTGGCAGGAGATATTGCAGCAAAGAAGAAGGGAGAATTATCAATGATAGCTTCCGACATTATTGATTACCTGCCTGACGCATTCATAAAGTATAAAAAGGAGAGAAAGTAATGGCTTTATCAATCGAACAACTTGAATCATGGGAAAAAGAGGCGGGGATTCACTTTGATAAACTTGAGGAAGTAGACGAGATGATCCATAGAAAGCTGGTAGACAGGAATCTTGCCAAACGAATGGGTACCGTCGCAGATGATAATATACAGATACTGATATCAAAGCTGAGGGACTCCCTGGAGGACTCGGATATATCAGAAGTATGTAACGTGCTGGACCAAATAAAGAGTAAAGAATCCGATAACGATATAAAGAACTGGCTGGAGGAAATGGTCGGAGACAAAGGCGGCGATGATGGTGTAATAGAAATGATTAAGGGCTATGACGGTCACATACTCATGCTTGCAATGCAGGTTATAAAGAAATTACTAAAGTAAAAGCAGCCTAGTCTCCTTTTACAGTTTCTTCACAAAGTTCCTGATCACATCGAAATATTCATCCCCACCCACAATATGCGTATCATTATGTCCTGCCCCGGGGATGGTGTAAAACTCCTTGGGTTCATTGGCCATATCATATAATCTTTTCCCGTGTTCAAACGGTACAAGCGCATCTTTGTCTCCATGCATGATGAGGATTGGTACTTTTATGTTTCTTATCTTTGAAAGAGAGTCGTATTTTGTCTTTAATAAAAGACTGACAGGCAGGAATGGATAGAGCTTCTTTCCCATTTCCAGTATAGACGTAAAGGGAGTCTCGAGAATCAGGGCGCGGCATTTCTCCTTTAAGGCAAGTTCAACGGCTACTGCACTGCCAAGCGAACGGCCAAAGAAGATGATCTTTTCCTGATTTATCTCTTTTCGTGAATGCAGATGCGCAAGGGCTGCCCCGGCATCAATATAGGTTCCCTTTTCAGATATCTTACCCTCACTCCTGCCGTATTGACGATAGTCAATGATAAAGACATTTACCGGGACTCTTTCATGTAACATTTTTATGTTTCCAAGCCTGTGGTTTATGTTACCCGCATTACCGTGAAACCACAGGAGTGTGTGCAGGTCTTCATCGGGTGAAGATTTTTTACCAGGGACGAACCAACCGTGCAGGTTCAGGCCGTCCTCTGTCCGGAATGTAACGTCATCATACTCAATGCCATAAGCATCCGGCGTTATGCTGTCATTACCCTTGTCAGGGTGAAAAATTAATCCTTTTTCTATGAATTTAGGTAAAATCATTATGAATAATATAATTAAGACTGAATATATTACAAATCTTTTCAACATTCTAAATTATACAACAGTAGCGCAGAGAATATTTTAAGCTGCAATCCCTTCTTTTGGAGTTACTTTGCTGTGATCTCCTCTGTGGTTGTAAAAACAGCACCGGCGTCTTTCATCTCCTTAAGGGCTTTTTCTTCTCCTTCTTTTGTAATTGCTTTTGTTGCATCCGTAACCAGGGAAACATTGTAACCACGTTTTAAAAGTCCAAGCACAGCAGCCTTTACACAATAGTCTGTCGCAACTCCAAATACTACGTAATTATGTGCATCCAGTTTTTTCGCGATTTCGTCTGTGTTGATACTTTCGAAGATATCAAATGTCTGGCCTTCAATGATTATTTGTTCGTGATCCAGCATGGATTCAGTAATATCCTGCTCTACATTTTCAATGATGATATTGTCTTTACAGGTACTGGCTTCAATCTTCTGATTGCCGGGGGTGTCTTTTACACAATGGGGGGGAAAGAGTTTAAACTCCGGGTCATCAGCTTTGTGTGCATCTGTTGAGGATAGTATTTTAATCTTATGTTCATTTGCATAGACAAATAGTTTTTTTATGTTATCAGTTATGTCTTCAGCATCCGGGACATAAAGAGCGCCATTGGGATTCATAAAATCAAATTGAGTATCTATGTCAACAAATACAGTCTTATTCTTCATTATAATATTCTTTCTACTGTCGAACACGAGAGTTTGTTTGTGATGTCTTTAACTTTTCTCTAATTCATCACGAAGGCAGAAAAGACCGATTATGGTTTTTCCATCACAGATTTCGCCATTCTTAATCATTTCAAAAGCCTTTGCCAGGGGTATCTCTATAACCTGAATATCTTCGTTTCCTATGCCAAAGTATTTCTCTTCTTTTGTCTCACTCTCTGATTCAACGTAAGCAAGGTATATGGATATTCTTTCAGAGCATCCTCCGGGACTCGGGTAGAATTGCGTTAGATATTTCAGCTCGTCGACCTTATAGCCGGTCTCTTCCAGTACTTCCTTCCTCGCTACTGGGACTTCACCGTTTTCTTTGATTCCCGCAACACATTCTATCAGCCATCCGGGGCCATTGTCCACATATGCCGGATAGCGAAATTGCCTGACCAGAACAACAGAATTATTAGTTTTATTATAGAGGATAACGGCTACAGTGTCTCCTCTATCGAAATTTAACCTGTCGATCTCCCTGCTCATCGAACCATCAAATTTTTCGTGTTGAAGTACGGCCTTATCAATCTTAAAAAACCCATCATATACTCTTTTTAAATCTTTTATAATGACCTTCACTGTTTTTCTGCTTTCAGGGTATTATGTTACAAAAATATTTTTTTAACTTTAGCTCACTTCAAACTTGGCTGCGGCTATACCGCGCTATGGAATTTATATTTTTACAAGTTCCTTTGCTCTTTCTAATGCCTCTTCTTTAGTCGTAATCTTCTGTTCCAATTGATCGTCCTTTATTGCATCCAGGACTTTTGAGAAGATTGGGCCTGGTTTCAGTCCCATTGCTATTAAATCATTACCGGTGATGAGGGGCTCCGGTTTTATCTCCTCCTCCTGTAATTCTTCCAACATATTCTGGCAAAAGATATAATCCTCCAGATCCCCTGTGCTGGCAAGTGAATCTACTTTATAAAGCTCTGCAAGTTCAGAATAACCTTCATGGGCAAAAAGCCTCTTCAGCTTGCTTATCCTCATCTGCTGTGCATGTCTCAGATAGAGATGCATCTTTACCAGCCATGTTATACGTTCCTTCTCTGCATTCGACATCTTTAACCGCTCGCAGATTCTTTCAGACATATCAGCACCAATATTATCATGGTTGTTGAACCTTATGCGGTCTGCAATTTCAAAGGTTACGGGCTTGCCTATATCATGGAGGAGTACGGCCATTGCCAACTCCCAACTATCTACTGACGTTTGGCTGGCAGCCAATTCCGATAATGTGAGCAGGGTGTGAGTAAACACATCACCTTCAGGATGGTAGTTTTCAGGCTGCCTTACACCCTTCATTGCCGTCACCTCCGGAAGGATTTCATTCAGTAGGTTTAGGTCATCAAGCATCTTGATACCGGTGTGCGGGTTTGGGCCTGTCAATATCTTTCGGAGTTCATCTCTGGTTCTTTCCATACTTACGGTTAATATCTTATCATAAAGTTTTTTTATAGCCTCCGCAGTCTGGTCTTCAATCTTATAGTCAAACCTGCATGCGAAACGAACAGCCCTTATCATTCGTAACCTGTCTTCATTAAATCTTTCAGAAGGGTTGCCAATAGCCCGAATCAGGCGTGCCTGCATATCTTCCCTGCCTCCGACATAATCAAAATGTTCGTCATTAATTGGATCGTAAAACATTCCATTTATGGTAAAGTCACGCCTTAATGCATCTCCCCTGGCATCACAGAATGTTACCGTATCAGGGTGACGGCCATCAGTGTATGTGCCGTCTGACCTGAAAGTAGCAACCGCGAATTCGAAGCCATTCTCTATGACCAGGACAACCCCATAGTGAATGCCCACAGGAACCGTCCTTTCGAAAATGTTTATAATATCATCGGGACGGGCGTCTGTTGCGATGTCATAGTCTTCAGGGACACTGCCCATCAGCATATCCCGAACACAACCACCTGCAAATAACGCACTGAAGTTCTTTTCTCTGAGACGCTTAACGATACCTATGGCGGTCTCTTTAAGTAGATTTTTGTCAGTTATTTCTGTCATAATTGTAACTTTACCTCGACTTTCATGTTCGAGTTTTACTCTTCCAAACGATGAACTAGTTCTTTAAACTTTTTTCCTCTCTCTTCGTAGTTTGTAAACATACCATAACTTGCACATGCCGGTGATAGTAAAACGACATCACCGGCTTCAGCAATCTCGCATGCCTTTCTCACCGACTCGTCAAGAGATGTTGCCACATAAACCTCCGGTTCAGCTTTTTCGCCCTTTACGTTTTTAATAAGTTCCTGTATGTTCCTGGCAGTCTCTCCAACAAGGATTACGTATTTTGTATTTTTTGCACATTCTCGTGCAAACTGACTGAGGCTTACTTTTTTATTATACCCTCCTGCAATCAATATTGTCGGGCTATCAAAAGCCTTTATTCCGGCAATTGCGGCTTCCGGTGTTGTTGCCTTTGAATCATTGTAATATTGTACTTCATTAATAGTGTTTACATATTCCAATCGGTGTTCTAACCCGGTAAATCCTGCAATTGCATTTTTAATAGACCCGGCGTCTGCATGCATTGCGATTGCTGCATATGATGCGGCCATTATGTTTTTGTCTATTATGAATGCCCTTTATGTTAGTTTGTGTTGGGCAGGGGATAACGGTTCTTTTAGAATTATGATTAATAATAATTTCATTATTTTTCAGAAAAGCGCCATGTTCCAGCTCTTTTGTGGCGCTGAACCATAGAATATGGCTTTTGCATTCACCTTCCCATTCTCTCAATGCCGGATCGTCATAATTCAGTATGGTGTAATCCTCCTCTGTTTGATAATGAATAATTGTTTTTTTCGAGTCTATATAATTTTCCATGGTTTTGTGCCTGTCAAGGTGATTTGGAGCTATATTTGTTACTATACTTATGTGCGGACTCATTTCTATCCTGGAGAGAAGTTCAAGCTGAAAACTTGATATTTCAAGGACAACTACATCATCCGGTTTTATTTCATCAAGATGTTCCAATAATGAAACGCCTATGTTTCCGCCAACCCATGTTTTAATCCCTGCTTCCTTCAGCATCTCTCCTAACAAAGATGTGGTTGTCGATTTGCCATTGCTGCCGGTAATCCCTATTACGGGTGCGGGGACAAACCTGAAGAAGATGTTCAGTTCTGAATCGATATGCACATTATTATCACACGCAATCTGTAAAAAACTGGAATCATCGGGCACAGCGGGGTTGACAACCAGCATATCCGCATCTGCAAAATCTTCTTCTGAGTGTTTCCCAAGCCGAAACTTGACAGACAAGCCGTTTAAGAGCTTAAGAGATGCTGATAATTCCTCAGCGCTTTTCAGGTCTGTAACCATTACGTCTGCACCCTGAGAAACAAGGAATTTGGCTGCACCAACACCTCCACCAAATAATCCCAATCCCATTACGGTTACTTTCTTGTCTTTATAAAATTCCTTTGGAATAGATTTCTGGTTCATAGGATTCTTAAAATACACCTGCCTTCATATAATGTCAAGTTGTAACCCATGTATTTGGCAGGTATATGATAGAAATAAATATTGATTTTATCTATAGTTGGTATTAGTATGATTTTGATTAACGGTTCGGGCTAATAAGCAAGTTAGTTAATAAGATAATACAGGTTTTATTTAAATGTTTATTCTCAAGAAGATTATTGCAAGTTTCCTGTATCCCCTGCCCTTAAGCCTTTTTGATTTCTTTTGTAGGCCTATACCTGCTATGGTTCACGACTAAACAGAAAACGGGAAAGATACTGGTATCGGTTGGTTTAATTATGTTAACATTGTTCAGCTGCAGCGTTATTGCAAATAAACTTCTCCGGCCACTTGAAAAGAAATACGATTCGTTTGAAATGAGAGGTTCTTCATCGGTATCAAAAATAGAAGATGAGTCCGCAATAAAATATGTTGTCGTTCTCGGAGGGGGACACTCCTCAGATCCTGAATTACCACTGATAAGCCAGAT
This sequence comes from uncultured bacterium, assembly GCA_964010955.1. Lineage (GTDB taxonomy): Bacteria > Planctomycetota > Brocadiia > Brocadiales > Scalinduaceae > Scalindua. The sequence continues at coordinate 653 of CAXGMX010000064.1, read as the reverse complement.
AGGTAGAAGTTCGCTGGAGCGGCTGATAGAAGGAATTCGAATTTATAGAAAATGCCCTGAAGCAAAACTTCTTTTAATCAGGAGGCAGCATTTTTGATCCGGTTCCTGAGGCGGACACAATGGCACGTGTTGCAATGGAAATCGGGATACCTGAAAACGATATAATACTTGAAACCAAATCAAAAGATACAAAAGACCAGGCTAAATTTATCAAGTCTGCAATTGGAAGAGAACCATTTGTATTAGTAACTGCCGCTTTCCATATGCCCAGGTCGATGGCTATGTTTAAAAAACTTGGCATGAACCCCATTCCATCTCCAATCGGTCATCGCGTTAGTGAAAGACAAGGATTAAGTCCTCATTCTTTTTTCCCAAGTACAGGTAATCTTCGCAATGCAGGACTGGCTATACACGAATATTTAGGCCTGACCTGGTCAAAACTTAGAGGTCAGCAGTAGGACTGGTTCTTGCGAAAGGAGTAAGAATGACACTATCCAAAAAAGAATGCGTACCCTGTAAGGGAGGAGTGCCGCCCTTAAGTGGCGAGGAATTAGAACAACTTAAAGAACAGGTGGATGGATGGGATGTGATTGAGGAGCATCACATTTCCAAGACGTACAAGTTTTACAAATTTTTGAAAGGCGTCTTGACTA
>CAXGMX010000063.1:0-10252 GCA_964010955.1 uncultured bacterium | reverse complement strand
GGAAATGGTAAAAAGGTAGGACAGGAAATGGGTTTAAGCTTATTGCGTAGGAGTATCATAATTCTTTGGGGAATATTCTGATACTTTATACCTCTCAATATCGTAATCTACCATCATCCTTATTAATTCTTCAAATTTAACCTTTGGCTGCCATTTTAGTTTATTTCTTGCTTTGGCAGAGTCCCCTAATAGTAAATCAACTTCTGCGGGTCTTGCAAACTTGTGGTCAACTACAACATAATCCTTCCAGTTCAAACCAACATGATCGAAGGCAACTTCTACCAATTCTTTGACAGAGTGAGCTTCGTCGGTTGATATAACATAGTCTTCGGGTTCATCCTGTTGAACCATTAACCACATGGCTTCTACAAAATCACCCGCAAAACCCCAATCCCGCTTTGCATCAAGATTGCCCATCCTCAATTCGTTTGACAAACCCATCTTAATTCTGGCTACGCCGTTTGATACCTTTTTGGTGACAAACTCCAGGCCCCTTCTTGGAGATTCGTGGTTAAAGAGTATTCCGGAACAACAAAACAAATCATAGCTTTCTCTATAATTCACAGTGATCCAATGAGCATATAACTTAGCAACTCCATAAGGGCTCCTTGGATAAAAAACTGTTTGTTCATTCTGCGGTACTTCTGCTACCTTGCCAAACATCTCACTGCTGGATGCTTGATAGAAACGTATTTTTTTATTTACCAATCTTATTGCTTCTAATATTCTGGTAACTCCTAATGCGGTAAATTCACCTGTCAAAACCGGTTGGTTCCAGGAGGTGGGGACAAACGATTGTGCGCCTAAATTGTAAACCTCATCCGGGGAGCTTCTTTCTATTGCCTCAATTAAGGAGTTTTGATCAAGCAGGTCTCCCTGAAGAAGCTTGAGGTCGTCCTGGATATGCTTAATTCTCTCGAAATTACTTGAACTGCTACGACGAACGATACCATAAACTTCATAATCTTTTTTTAGCAGAAACTCGGCTAAATAGGAACCGTCCTGGCCAGTAACACCCGTAATTAAAGCAGTCTTCATTTTTAATCTATATTATAAAAACTCTTGTTCCGGTGCTAAAACGAAAATCTCTTGCCGATTATACTAAATATACTACTAACAGCTGTCAATAACATTCTAAATTATTTTTCTACAATCCATCCAGTATTGTATGGCATAAGTCAGTTAGCGAATCATCTCTTGCTCCCATAACCAGTATGCTGTCATTAGGGATTGCCCTTTGCTTAACTTCGGTTATTATGTCATCCCTTTCAGGAATAAAAAATGCATTTATGCCCTTATCTTTCAGTTCTTCAATAATTTCTTTTGACGATATTCTTTTGTGTGCAGTTCCGCCCGCATAAAAAACTTCAGGCATATAAAGAGTATCGGCAGGTAAAAGTTTCCCGGCAAAGGCAGATATAAACTCATCTCTTAGAAATTCAGTTGGACCATAACCGTGTGGCTGAAATACTACTATTAATCTTTCACTGCTCAACCTTACGGCATCGATTGCTGCCTGAATCTTCCTTAGATTATGTGCATAATCATCTATCACCTTTATCCCGTTTTTTCACCAACAATTTCCATTCGCCTTTTAATGCCTTTAAATGATCTCAACGCTTTATTGATCTCCTTATCTGAGATACCTTCTGTCTGAGCTACCGCTATAGCGGCAAGTGCATTAAAAACATTATATAAGCCCGGAATATTTATTTCAAAATCATTGCCGTTCATTTCAAATCTTGACCCAAAAGGATTACAGGAAATTTGAGAAACCCTGGCATCGGCCTCGCTACTCTCTCCGTATTTGATAACTTCTTTGGGTTTACCGTTAATTCTTATAAAACGAAAGCAACTTTCATTAATTATTACGGTACCGGAAGTATTCTCGGCAAATTTACTGAATAGGACTCCAAGTTCTTCTACTGTCTTATGATCCTTGGATAAGTCTGTTATAACTGAAACTTTTGGCATATAATTAATCAGGCTGCCATCACTCTCATCAGCCTCAATTATAATTTTTTCTGAATTCCCAAACCTGGCATTACCCAAAAACTTGTCTGTGATATAATTTTTTGCATACCCGCCTCCAACAACTGTCGGATCATAGCCTGCCTTATCAAGAATCCACGATGTCATTCCGCATACAGTAGTCTTGCCATTGCTGCCACCTATTGCAATCCCGTATTTGTTGTTGAAAAGATTGCCAAGTAATTCAGACCTTTTGATTATTCGAATGTTCCGCTGCATTGCAATCTTCAGGTCTGGGTTGTCTTCTTCTACCGCACTGGAGATAACTGTAAAGTCTATGGTGTTTTCTATACCTGTTCCATCCTGGGGATAAAATTTGATACCCTGAGATTTCAGTTTATGAAAGACTTCCGGTGTTTGTTTTTTGTCAATCTTCCTGTCTGAACCACTTACAAAGTGTCCCTGTGATTTAATAATCTGAGCAAGTGCGCTCATACCGATTCCGCCAATCCCCACAAAATGATATCTTAATTTTTCTTTTGTATCCGGCATATTATCAAGGCAACGCCAACACTTGAAATATCTATATAGTAGAAAAAACAATCTCAATTGCTTATCAATTCAGTGAAAAAACTTTCCCCTTTATCAAGTCTCGATTCCAGCAGCGCCTCTGATACCGTTGCACCGATGTCAGCAAAGGAGTTACGAATGCCAAGAGATCCTGGCTTATTCAATTTCTTTCCAAAAACCAAGAGAGGAACATATTCACGAGAATGATCTGTGCTAAGTGTAGTAGGGTCACATCCATGATCGGCCGTAATAATGATAACGTCTCCTGCTTTTAATGCATCAACAATCTCCGGCAGGCTTTTGTCAAATGACTCTAACGCCTCTGCATAACCCTCCGGATTATTTCTATGCCCGTATTTCATATCAAAGTCAATCAGATTTGTAAAAATAATGCCCTTAAAATCTTCCCTGATACTTTCTATTGTCTTTAAAACACCATCACGATTATTAGAAGCATGTATTTCTCTTGTTAGCCCTCTGTGTGCGAAAATATCACCAATTTTACCGACACCAACAACTTCATATCCTTTTTTTACGGCCTTGTCCAACACCGTTTCTTCTGGTGGAAGCAAAGAGAAATCTCTCCGTCTTTCAGTCCTGGTATAAATCCCATTTTCCTCTATGAACGGCCTGGCAATAACCCGGCCGACATTGTGTTCACCTTTTAATATATCCCGGGCACAATCACACATTTCGTATAATGATTCTATCGGTATTACATCCTCGCACGCAGCAATCTGGAAAACACTGTCCGCGGATGTATATACAATCGGGTAACCTGTTCTAATATGCTCTTCGCCTAATTCCTTTATTATTTCTGTGCCCGATGCGGTTTTATTGCCTAATATGGGCCTGCCAATAGCCGTAGTAAATTCTTTAATAACATCATCAGGAAAACCTTCTGGATAAGTGGGAAAAGGTTTTTCTGTTATAACTCCCATAATCTCCCAATGACCGGAAGTTGTATCCTTCGCAGCGGAAGCTTCAATCATCTTGCCATAAAAAGCCTTTGCATCAACTCCTTTAGAGACACCAGGAATATCCCCAATCTTTCCAAGACCAAAGCTCTCAAGGTTAGGAACGTTTAGGCCTCCGACCGCCTTGGCAGTGTTTACTAATGTATTGCTGCCTTCATCCCCGAATTTATAAGCGTCCGGCAATTCGCCAATTCCAACGCTATCAAGAACTATAATAATTATTCTGTCTATCATCAGTATGATGAAAACCTTTCTATCTTATTATTATCTGTCGTTAGGTGAAGACATACTTGGTCAATAAAACTTGCAAGTTCTTTGTGTGTGTGGGGCTATGACGGTATCGGTTCATACAGATAATTTTGATCGCTTGGACGAAGTTACAAAACGGTTATGAAAATTAGGTATGCAGTAGAGAAATGTCCTGTCTTGTATAAACTTATTATATTTTATATCTATAGCGCCTAAATAAGAGCCCTTTTAATAAAACCAAGGCCTATAAACACAACTATAGGAGAGATAATCAATTCCCCCTATAGATGGAATTGCGCGCCTGACGGGTTTAAGAACCGGTTCTGTTATCTTATAAAGAAATGTTACTGCCGGGTTATATGGATTGTGCGGAATCCAAGACAAGACAATCCTTACGATGATTGCTATTTCATAAAGCCCTATAATTTTCCCGATGAAAGCGCCAGTTTCCATGATATATAGCCTAATATAAGAATATAAAACTAATTAGAACTGAAAATAATTAACAATAAAAACTAATCTATGGCAACAAAAATTTAATACATAAGCAATCAGATCCTGATAGATAAATCATATTTTTGTAGACCATACATAACCTATTCCTTGAAATTATTATATTTAATTGATAGAATCTGCTTCACTCAATTATGAAGAATATGAAATCCAAAAATAACGATTTAAGTATTAAGTCCACCACCAAGACTATAATAAGCGAAATAGGTTATGTCCTGGATGGTATAAAGGAAGATGAATTTAAAAAGTTTGTTAAGGCCATCAATTCATCAAAGAATATATTTGTAACCGGTCAGGGACGCTCCGGGTTGGTTGCCCGAACGTTTGCCATGCGTTTGACACACATAGGATTTTCATGCTATGCAGTTGGAGACACGACAACACCAAACATTGACAAGGGTGACATACTTATTGCCTGCAGCAGTTCCGGTACGACTTCGATTACCTGCCATATTGCGGGACTTGCAAAGCGCCTGAATGCACAGGTTGTTGTAATCACTGCGCATCCGGACTCTGAATTATCCGATTACGCAGGTTTAACGATTGAAATACCGGCAAGAGAAACCAATCATGTTATACAATCTCAGCTTACAGTACAATTTAGAAGTACGTTGTTTGAACAGGCGTGCCTTGTGTACCTTGATGCAGTGATCTTAGCGCTCGTACGCTTGCTCAACAGAGAAGAAGTCGAAATGACAAAGAGACATGCCAACCTGGAATAAAATTGTACAAAACCTAATTCCCGAGGGATATAGTGCAACTAATTGTCCAAAAATTCGGTGGTACATCAGTAGCAGATGCCGCACGCATGAAAGTGGCAGCCAAACGCGCTGTCGACGCTCATTCTGCCGGTAACAGGGTCATTGTAGTTGTTTCCGCGCGGGGGAAAATGACTGATGAGTTATTGGAATTAGCTTACGAAATCAATGATAACCCTTCAACGCGCGAACTTGATTCACTGCTTTCTACAGGCGAGCAGATGTCAAGTGCGCTTATGGCAATGGCAATCCACTCTTTAGGTTCTCCCGCAGTATCTTTTGTGGGCAGACAAATAGGAATCACAACAGACAGCTTTCATACAAAAGCAAGAATAGTTAATATGAAAGTTGACCGCATATTAGAAGAGTTATCAAAGAATAAAATAGTAGTAGTTGCCGGATATCAGGGCGTAGATGAGAATGACAATATAACAACTCTGGGACGCGGAGGATCTGATACCAGCGCAGTGGCCCTTGCGGCCTTGCTCAAGGCGGACATATGTGATATATATACCGATGTTGACGGGATATTCACAGCTGATCCGCGCATCGTTCCCAAGGCGAGAAAACTCGACAAAATATCCTACGATGAAATCCTGGAACTTGCAAGTATGGGAGCGCAGGTGGTTCATGTACGGTCTGTTGAATTGGCAAAAAAATACAACGTCCCTATCCGGGTAAGGTCGAGCTTTAATAATAGTATAGGAACCCTTATATGCAAAGAGGTGATGGAAATGGAAGATATCGTTGTCAGTGGAGCAACAGTAACGAAAAATGATGCAAAAATAACCATAATCGGAGTGTCTGATGAACCCGGGCAGGCGGCGAAGATATTTCATGAACTTGCAAAAGAAAATATAAATGTAGACATGATCATCCAGAATATCAGTGCCCATGGATTAACAGATGTAACATTTACCGTACAGAAAGATGATATGCCTCTTGCCCTGGAAACAACAGAAAGAATAAAGAAAGAAATCCAGGCCAAAGAAATAGTTGCCGATGACAAGATCGCAAAACTTTCAGTCGTGGGTATCGGTATGAGGACTCATAGTGGAATAGCGGACAAGATGTTCAAAACATTATCCGACGAGAAAATCAACATACAAATGATCAGTACTTCGGAGATTAAGATATCCTGTGTTATAGAGGAGGATCAAGCTGAGAAAGCCTTAAACTCAATGCATGATGCATTTGAGCTTGATAAAGAGTAATAAAATACACTCTTAGCCTGTCTCGATTTCATTTTTGCAGAACACTTCTAAAGTATTCTATAGTTTTTTTCAAACCATCGGTGCGTGACACCTCAGGTGCCCAGCTCAGCAGTTTCTCTGCCTTTGTTATGTCCGGCTGTCTACATTTCGGATCATCGATCGGTAACGGTTTAAAGATGATTTTGCTTTTGCTTCCCGTCATTTCCACAATCTCTTTTGCCACATCTATTAACTTTATCTCTGTCGGATTCCCTATATTTACCGGATCGGTAACATCTGAAACCAACAACCTGTATATCCCTTCCACTAAATCGGAAACGTAACAGAAACTTCTTGTCTGTGAACCATCACCAAAAACGGTTAAGTCTTCCCCATTAAGTGCCTGTGAAATAAATGCGGGCAGCGCCCTGCCGTCATTTATCCTCATTCTGGAGCCATAGGTGTTAAAGATTCTTACAATCCTCGTATCAACCCCATGGCTTCTGTGGTATGCCATAACCATAGCCTCCGCAAACCTTTTTGCCTCATCATAGACACCCCTTGGTCCCACGGGATTTACGTTTCCCCAGTAATCCTCCGGTTGAGGATGAACAAGCGGATCACCATAAACCTCTGATGTTGATGCCAGCAAAAACCTGGCCTTCTTGTCTTTTGCGACCCCGATTGCATTCAACGTTCCCAATGAACCAACCTTTAAAGTCTGGATTGGCAACTTCAGGTAGTCCAGGGGGCTTGCGGGTGATGCAAAATGCAGGACATTGTCTATCTCGCCTCCAATATAAATATATTCACTAACGTTATGTTTAATAAAGGTAAATTTCGGATTGCCTATACAGTGTTCAATATTTTCTGAGGACCCTGTTAGCAAATTATCGATGCATATCACATCGTGTCCTTTTTCCATTAAATAATCGCATAAGTGTGAGCCAAGGAAGCCAGCACCCCCTGTAATCAGTGTCCGCATGTTTTTATCCTATTTAAATAAGACCTTAGATTCACAAGATATCTGGTAATTTTACAAGGTTATTTCAACCGTGCAAGAAGAAAAGAAGCAAATTGGACATAAATACAAATTGACAACATTTAATAGTTTTAATAAACTAAGTCACTTTATACTTAATACCTTTAAAATTAATAGAGAAAATCTTCAGCATGTCGATATCACAAGTAGTAAACAAAATCAAACCCTCTGCTACGTTATCTATAACCAGTAAAGTAAAGCAACTAAGATCAGAGGGTGTAAACGTAATAGGCCTTAGTGCGGGAGAGCCGGATTTTGATACCCCGGAAGACATAAAGCTTGCGGCAATCGAATCTCTAAAAAGCGGTTTTACAAAATATACGCCCACATCCGGTATTATAGAGCTTAAAAAAGCTATCTGCGAGAAACTGTCGAAAGAAAACAATATAAATTATGCGCCCCAACAAGTGCTTACTTCGTGCGGCGCCAAACAGGCAATTTATAATTGCCTCCTTGCCTTATGTAATGATGGCGATGAAGTTCTGATTCCAGCGCCATATTGGGTAAGCTATCCGGAACAAGTTGTCCTTGCAAGAGGAAAGTCAGTATTCATTGAGTCGTCCGATGAGAATGACTTTAAGATTACAAAAAGCGATATCGAACGCAACATAACAGACAAGACAAAGGTACTTATAATAAACAGTCCCAGTAATCCTACCGGCAGTGTTTATACAAAAGAGGAACTTTATGAAATAGTCCATGTTGCAATTAACGCCGGTTTGTATGTTATATCAGATGAAATATACGAAAAAATTATATATGATGGAGTGGAACACTTTAGCCCTGCTTCATTTGGTAAAGATTTCTTTGAGAAGCTGATTACCGTAAATGGGTTTTCGAAAACATATTCGATGACGGGTTGGCGAATTGGTTATGCAGTTGGTCCTGCAGATATTATAAAAGCGGCTACTCTCATCCAGGATCATTCGACTTCCGGTCCAAACTCTTTTACCCAGAAAGCGGCAATAACTGCCTTACAAGGAGATGAAAAAGCAATTAAGGATATGGTTGCAGAATTTGATAAGAGAAGACGATACATTGTAGAACGGCTTAATAACATGGACGGAATAACCTGCATGTTACCCAAAGGCGCTTTTTATGTATTCCCAAATTTATCCGCTCTGTATGGACGTGATATCTGCGGCCAGACAGCGACTAATTCGGTCGATTTATCAAATTTAATCCTGGATAAAGCCCGAACGGCCATTGTTCCCGGTGAATGCTTCGGCTCTGACCACCATGCCAGAATATCATACGCAACATCCATGGAAAATATCAAGGAAGGAATGGACAGGATGGAAAAGCTCCTGACTGAAGGTATTCCACACGAAAGTTAATTTGTTGCAAGGCTCCCCTAGTCTTCTGTTTTGACAGGCCCTGTATCAGACCGTACTATTTTTTTAATATTTCTACTTTCCACTCCTCTGGGCCGGACAATATATATTCCCATTCCATTTGACCTGTTCGTTCTGCTTCCAGCTGATACTTTAATGGTTTTGGATCGTGATCATTTATAAGTATCATCTTATCTCCCGGTTGAAGAGAATCAAAGGTATCAAAAATCTTCGGGTGTCTTTCACGTGGTGGAATATTTTGTACGTCCAGTGTTATAACGTTGCCTTCGCTCATTTACTTTATCCTTTCATGTTTATAAATTACATTAATAATGTTTCCTTAGAATCTTTAACTTAAATTTCTGACAGGCTAAAAACTCTATCCTTTAGATATGGCACTCACTAAAGCCGTTAACTTTGACTTGGCTTTGAGCGAGCGGGATTCACCGCTTTCAAATAATATAAAGGTTCCTTCTTCTATGTCCTGCTCTCCATCATCTGTGACAACAGAACCACTGCCGGAATTAATTATGACTATTACCTTTTGTTCTTTGGTATCGTCCAGCGCAGATTGGCCTTCTTCCATACAAAGGAAGCTGGTACAAACTTTTTGAGAATCATATAAGCTTGTAGATACTACATTTTCTTCAGAAAATTTTGTAACTTCTTCTAGTTTAAACTCTCCCATTTTATCCTCTCAACTAACGTGAACGGCTACGGCAACCAGCCTTTCCGCTCCCTTGATGCCCCTTTTTGACCCTTCAGGAGCAACTACTACCGTGCCTTTTGACACGCTTATCTCTTCGTCGTCCAGGTACATAATACCTTTTCCCTCCAATACATAAAAAATACCAGTACCACTGGGATGTGCCGGTATTTCCTGGCCTGGTTCTAAACATATCAAAGGCGCTTTTGCGTCAGGGGCGGCGCATAAGATTTGTGGACGAAATTGTTCGTTAAACTGTACTTTTTCCCGTAATTTTATAAGATTCAAATACTCTTTCTCCCAACAAATTTCCAACTTTAGAAAAATCCTTAGGCTCAGGCCGGTTAAGATGCCTTTGAATCAATCTCCTTTTGGGCCGCTTCAATTAATTCATTAACAAACATTTTAACATCGGTATTGTGCATCATACACGCCAGGTTTACATCTTCCGTGCCAAATGCGGGGCAACTAAAACAACTCTTTCCAAAATGTTTCGAGAACACCTCTCTCGTTGCCGGATATTTTTCCGTTACCTCACCTGTTGTCATTTCTTTTGTTATGCTGACCTTATTTGTTTTCGTTGTTTCAGGTTTGGCTTCCCCTGGTTCTTGCATTATGATATCCTCGGGTTTCTTAATTTATAAAAAAAGAGTCCAATGCGAAGAGTAAAACCAAAATATACCATTTACAGATGAGAGAGTCAATTATTTTAATTCATTGCTGTTTTATAGACACTATGATCTATTACGAACTGATAATTAATCCAAATAATTAGTAAAACGAGTCAGGAATTGTACAATAATAATACGCTTCCGCCAAAGTTACATTCCCTTTTTAATATTGAACATTTATCTAAAAGAATTAGAATTCCACTTGTAACATAGAATAATAAGAAAAATAATTAGTATTTACGGTATTTGGTATGGTACGTTATTAGAC
>CAXGMX010000062.1:0-10329 GCA_964010955.1 uncultured bacterium | reverse complement strand
CACAAGTGTTGGATATACAACCTGTTCACCATGTGGATGGTAATTTCCCGTTGTATCTCCACAGATCTTTGCGCACTTCCTGTACTTTGATGCGGGGCCAAGGCTGAGATCATTCATTGCAACGAGTATCCTTCTCTGTGATGGCTTCAAGCCGTCACGTACATCTGGCAATGCCCTGCTCATGATTACACTCATCGCAAAGGTCAGGTACGACTCTTTCATTTCCTCTTCGATGAGGATATCCTTAATATTCTCTTTTTCGTCAATCATTGAAGTTTCTTCCTCTTTGGTTTTTCTGAGCTATCCGACTGTGGTAAATGTAGTAAATTTAATGGAAGTTAAATCTTTCTTTTTCGGCTTTCACGGTTGTTGATGAGCCGTGCCCGGGGTGTATAATTGTATTTTCGTCCAGTTTAAAAATGCATTGCTTAATCGATTGGAGAAGGCAGTTATGACTGCCGCCCGGCAAATCAGTCCTGCCATAGCCCCCTGCAAAAAGTGTATCGCCTGAGAATAATATTGGAACGTCTCCATTTCCTGCGGAATCAATATATATCCCTATTCCACCGCGGGTATGACCAGGGAGGTGCAAGACCCTTAAGACATACTTAATCAAACATAATCTTATCGTCGTGATTCAAGATTCGGTTTGCCGGGGGGGATGAATATCTTTTGGCGCCCAGAAGAGAAAGGTTCTTAAACGGGTCTTCCAACATCTCTGCATCGTCACTATGAATACAGATTTGAATGTCCGGAAACTTTTCCTTTAACTCTTTGTTTCCACCAATGTGGTCTCCATGGCCATGGGTATTAATGAGAATAACAGGATGCAGCTTTTTCTTCTCAAGATAGGCTATTATTCTGTCTGTATCTCCGCCAGGGTCTATAACCATTGCCTCTGAACTCTTTGAAGAAACTATGTAGCAACAAGCGCCCAAAGGTCCGACCTCAAATTTTTGAATATCTAACATAATAATACTTGAAAGTTCCAGATTAAAAGTGCCTGAAATGCCTAAAGTTAAGATCAACCATTCTTAATATATCGATGAATTATTTGATTAATATCACAGGTTTTTTCCTCTTTATTGAAGCCTATGATTTTTCTTTCCCTTATTACACTTTTCGTGGAATCAGATGCGTGTACTGCGTTTCTCAGTATGTCCAGCCCGTAAAACCGCCTTATACTGGAGTACTTTGCTTTTTTCGGGTCAGTGGCGCCCAGAAGTTCCCGGATAGTCTTGATTGTATTTATGCCCTGGTATAATAAAGCAAGGCATATAGTGTGTTTCCCGTCTCCAGTCTTCTTGGTTTCAGCAAATGCTGAAGGTGCGCTACCTGTCATATACTGCAGTATCTTGCCGAATTCGCCCTCTACAGTTGGTTTTTTCAGCTGGCCGGCCATTTTATTTAAGGTTTCATCAGTCAGTTCAAAAGAAAAGTCCTTCTGGTTTAATGACGCCCTCAAATTTTCAACCAGTATCGGTTTAAATTTATCATCGAAACTACTATTGAAGAAATCTTTTACGGGTCCATAGAATTCTTTTGCCTGTTTAGTGCTCAAGTCAAGAAGCTTAACTCCGACCATATAAAAGCCTGTCCTTGAGATCATATCTATGATATTTCCGGTACGCGGATCGTGTTTTTCAAAAGGTTTAAGGATTATGAGTGAAATTTCAGGTTTTTTGTTTTTAGGAAATTTCACGGCTTTTTCCAGGATACCTCCATCGCTTAACGAATATTTTGCAAATAACTTTAGTTGATTAATGTTTGCGGCTTTGTCTGCAGAAGTAAGGACTGCGGGTTCAAAATATTCAACCTTTCCGTCGCTGGCTCTTATACTGTCACCATATGTGCCCCTGATGGTATTTCCTCTTAAAGGGTCAGATGCTGACCCAATCACGTTATTATGGAGAACATCAACCGCGTTCTTGCCTTCAAAGAGCAGGAGCATGGCACGGTTTGCCATACCAAGCTTATTATTCTTTCTCAGCATGCTGTTTACATAATCTATCATTGCATTCTTCCACACGGTTTTCATCTTCTGCGTCTCGATAGTTTTTATATATTCATCCAGGAACTTGTCGCTCGGAGTGTACATTCTGGCGCCCACAAGTTCCAGGTCGGACAAAGATAGAAGCCTGCTGATTATGCCTCCCGTTCTGCTCTTTAATAAGCTATACGGTGTTATTAAAGCGTAAGTTAACTCCTTTTTCATTTTTACCAATACCTTCCTTGAATTAATTTTATCGGGATCTCAAAATTACCTTAAAACGTGTGATTAAAAGTAGGGTGGTTTAAAGTCCTCGGCGTTTTTTGTCCGGGGAAGGATGAATGCCGAATCCACCTGACTGTAAACATACAACTTCTTTGCTGCTAACACCTGAGTTCAACATTTATACGCTTTGTGAGACCAGGCTGCCTTCTCCAACAAGATTCTTTACTCCACTTAGTACATTTTCGTTTAAAGAGACAGAAAACTTGTCGGATGTCTTGATAGTTACTGCTTTCTCACCTGGTATTTCAAACTTTATGAATACAGGAGAAGACCCTTTATTTGCTGACAGGATATCCTTTAAACGAGAGAGAATTTCATCGTTAATCTGCGAATATTCGAGGCTTATTATAGCATTTCTGGGTGATTTGTTCTCTACTATTTTTTCCATATCTTCCGGAGTGATTATTTCTGTAACCCTGACAGATGGCTCGGTATCTCTAAAACTGACTGTTCCCTTAATAAAAACCACTTCATCGGGATGAAGCAGGTTATTGAGGGATGTCAGCTTTTTCTCGAATATTACGCACTTCGCTATTCCTTCCAGGTCTTCGATTGTAAAATATGCAATCGGTTTGCCTCTTTTTGTGGTTGTACGGTTAATGCTGTCAATTATCCCACCTATCAAGACCTCAGCATCGTCAGGTATTTCAGACAGATTTCCTGTTGAGGTATCTGAATATTCTTCTATCACCTTTTTAAATCTTTTTAATGGATGTGAACTGACATAGAGTCCCAATGCCTCCTTTTCTGCCTTAAGTAACTGTTTCTCAGACCATTTTTCAGTTTCAGGTAATTGATGAAGAGAATTTGAATTTATTGCATCTTCCTGTGTACCAAACAGGTTCATCTGTCCCATGCGACGGTCTTTGTTTGATTTAGCTCCAATTTGCAACAATGTATCAATTCCTTCAAAGAATTGGGCCCTGTATCCCGGCAAGGAGTCAAAGCAACCTGATTTTATAAGACTCTCCATTACCTGCTTATTCACCAGGCGCAGGTCTACACGTTCACAAAAATCAAATATTGAAGAAAATTCGCCATCACTCTTTCTTGACGTAATGATAGATTCTATTGCCTTTTCACCAACGTTCTTTATTGCCCCAAGACCAAACCTTATTTTTTTATCTGATACTATTGTAAAGTCTGAAAAGCTTTCGTTTACGCACGGTGGTAATAATTCAATGCCCATTCGGTTGCATTCATGCATATAGTCTACAATCTTTGCGTTATTTTGTTTTTCACACGTCATCTGAGCTGCCATGTACTGCGTAGGATAGTTTGCTTTTAAATAAGCGGTCTGATAGCAGACCATAGCATAAGCGGCAGAGTGAGATTTATTAAACCCATAGCCTGCGAAGTGTTCCATCAGTTCGAAGATCTTCTTGGCGATTCTTTTTGGAATGTCGTTCTTTACAGAACCCTCAATAAATTGGTTTTTGAATTTTGCCATAACCTTCGGCTTCTTCTTTCCCATTGCCTTCCTTAAATTATCGGCCTCATTCAGGGTAAAGCCTCCCAGCCTGTTTGCGATGCGCATTACCTGTTCCTGGTATACCATCAATCCGTATGTTTCCTTGAGTAATGGTTCGAGCTTTGGATGAAGATAGGAAACTTCTTCTCTGCCGTGCCTGCAGTTTATAAATGTATCTACCATTCCACTCTGTAACGGTCCCGGTCTGTATAATGCAACCAGGGGTAATATATATTCAAATTTATCAGGTTTGAGCTTTATCAGCAGGTCCCTGAAACCTCTGCTTGTTTCTACCTGAAAGACACCTTTGACGTCGCCTCTCGACAACAATTCATACGTCTTCTTGTCATCCATCGGGATCTTGTCGATATCAATTTCCTTTCCTGTTGTTGCCTTTATCAATTGCCTTGCTTTGTCAATTACGGTGAACTTCCTCACGCCAAGGAAATCAGCCTTTAACAGGCCTATCTTTTCAACAAGGGTTTCACCGTCGTATTGTGTAATTACGACATCCTTGTTTTTCGCCAGAGGGATATAGTTGGTTAATGGTTCATCGGAAACTACCACGCCTGCCGCGTGTGTAGATGCGTGTCTGCGTAGTCCTTCGAGCTTTGAAGAAATATTGAACAGCTCCTGGATTTGCTTCTCGTTATCACGCATGGATCTTAATTCAGGTTCCTGCGCAAGAGCTTCCTCTAATGTAATGCCCAGAGTAGGGGGGATTAGTTTTGCTACTTTATTGACGACAGGCAACGGTATATCCATTACTCTGCCGACGTCCCTGACAACTGCCTTGGCCTTCATGGTACCGAAGGTGATAATCTGAGCTACATTGTTGTCGCCTCCATACCTGTTTCGTACATATTGAATTATCTTATCTCTGCCCTCGGCGCAGAAATCAATATCAAGGTCAGGCATGGAAAGCCTTTCAGAATTGAGAAATCTTTCAAACAGTAAATCATACTTTATAGGGTCGATATTAGTGATTCCGAGCAAAAATGCGACGAGACTGCCGGCACCCGAACCACGTGCAATTGCAGGTATATGCTCTTTTTTTGCAAAATCAATAAAGTCCCATACAATTAGAAAATAGTCAACAAAATTAGTCTTCTCTATCACACTTAGTTCATGGTCTAATCTCTCGTTTATTACATCATCAAGCTTTTTGTATATCTCTAATGCACCGTGTTTGCAGAGTTCTCTCAGGAGTTGTTTATTAGTCATGCCAGGTTTGTAACATATAGAATCTTTCTTCGGGTGAAACCTGGGAAGGTGCATTGTGTCAAGGTCCAGCTCAACGCAGCATCTATCGGAGATTAATGACGTATTCATTAATGCTTCGGGCATATCCTTAAAGATTTCTTCCATCTGTTCCTGAGACTTGAAGTAGAATTCATTTGTGCTCATGCGCATTCTTTTGGTGTCATTTATAGACTTCCCCGTGTTTATGCACAGGAGGGCGTCGTGGGCATAATAATCATCGGGTTCCATATAGTGTATGTCATTTGTAGCTACAGTTTTCAATCCCAGCTCCTGACTGATTCTTACTGCCATATTCACCAACTCATCCTGCCGTTCAATCTTATTGTTCTGCAGCTCCAGATAGAAGTTGTCTGTGCCGAATATGTCTTTGTATTGAGCAGCAGCATTCAAGGCCTTATCATAATCATTATTAAGCAGGTTTTGATTTATTTCTGATTTCATACATCCACTCAGACCGATTATTCCTTTTGAATACTCATTTAATAACTCTTTATCTATTCTGGGTTTATAATAAAAGCCTTCCAGGTATGCAGATGAGGCCAGTTTTAACAGGTTTCTATATCCTTCATTGTTTTCTGCCAAAAGAGTTAAATGATATATACTTTGTTTTCCATCTTTACCGGCTTCTTTTGTAAACCTGCTTTCCTGGGCGACATAAGACTCAAAACCGAGTATAGGTTTTATACCACTCTGCCTTGCATATTCGTAAAACCCGATTGCTCCAAACATGTTGCCATGGTCTGTCAGCGCCAGGCTTTTCATATTTAAAGCCTTAGTTTTGTCAACAAGGTCATTAATCCTGCATGCGCCGTCTAGCAGGCTGTAATCGCTATGAACATGTAAATGGACAAAATCACTTTTCATCTTTATTTTATATCCAGTTCTTTGATTTTTTGTTGCAGGCTTTGCCTGTGCATACCGAGAGCTTCAGCCGTTTTACTTATATTACCATTGTTTTCTTCCAGCTTCCTGCTTACAAAGTCTCTTTCGAAGGTTTCCACAGCTATCTTCTTTGCGTCCCTGAAAGGTAAATTATAATCCAGGTTATTATAACTATCTGAATTTTTAATTTCTTCAGGAAAATCGTCAACTCCAAGAGTTTCTGCACCAGCCATTACTACTGCGCTTTCTATCACATTCTGCAACTCTCTGACGTTTCCAGGCCAATAATATTTAGTAAAGATTTTAATTGCTTCGCTTGATATAGATTTTACGCGTTTTTTGTGTTTCTTAGAGAAATATTCTATGAAATTCTCTGTCAGTATTATAATGTCTTCTCTGCGATTTCTCAATGGCGGAAGTAAGATTTCAACAACCTTCAGCCTGTAGTACAGATCATCTCTGAAATTACCATCTTTAATTTCTTTAAGCAAATCCTTATGAGTTGCGCTTATCAGTCTGACATCAACTCGAAGAGTTTCAGTACCTCCTAATCGTTCGAAACTCTGTTCCTGCAAAACCCGCAATACTTTAGATTGTGTATTTGGGCTCATATCTCCAATCTCATCAAGGAATATAGTACCCTTATCGGCCAGCTCAAATTTGCCAAGACGCCTTTCTGTGGCTCCGGTGAAGCCGCCTTTTTCATGCCCGAATAATTCGCTTTCGATTAATGACTCCGGGAAGGCTGCACAATTTATAACTATCATGGGATTACCTTTGCGAGAACTTTTTTTTATGTATTTCCTTAGCTACCAGCTCTTTTCCACTACCACTTTCACCATGAATTAATACTGTTACGTCAGATGGCCCCACTTTTTCTATCTTATTAAAGACGTGTTTCATTACCTGGCTTTTGGCCAATATTTCTCCCATTGATTCCAGTCTGTCAATCTCGGAACGCAGCCTGGCATTTTCTTCCTCAAGTGAGAGTTTTTCGAAGGCATGCCTGGCTATTAATCTGAGCTCATCGATTTCATACGGCTTTGCAATATAATCGTATGCCCCCTTTTTCATGGCATCTACTGCTACTCTTTCAGACCCATAAGCAGTTACTATCACTATCATTGGAGGGTTTTCCAGTTGATTTATTTCCTCCAATACCTGAATCCCGTTAACCTTTGGCATGTTTATATCAAGAAAGACCAGTGCCGGCTTCTTCGTCTTTATGGCCTCAGAGGCGGAAACACCATCACTGGACTCAATGACTTTGTAACCATCTTTTTCCAAAGCCATTTTCATCCCAAACCTTGCCGCCTTTTCATCATCTACTATTAATATTAATCTTTTCATGGAATAGGGTTGTTCAAATATTACTTACTAAAACACCTTCTGATGAAGGAATATTAACTATGAATTTTGTGGTCGAATTCTCACTTTCCACATGAATCAAACCTTTTACTTCTTCCAGTTTCTTTTTAACAATAGCCAGTCCCAGTCCTGTACCCATTTGTTTAGTTGTATAGAATGGTTCGAAAATCTTACCTATGTCTTCCTGAGAGATGCCAGGTCCGCTATTTTCAAAAACAACTCTGATATAATTATCCTTTTGTTCATAGGTGGTTGAGATTGTTAAATTTCCTCCCTCTGACATGGCTTGTATGGCATTATGAATAAGATTAAAGAAGACTTCCGTCAATGATCCTTCATCTGCCAGAATTAAAGGCAGGTCATTTGATACATCCAGGTGTATGTCAATATTATTCATCTTTGCTTCATGCCTTAGAACGACCAGGACCTTATTGATTAAATCACTAATCTTAACGTTTGTTTTACTATCCCCCTGCGGTTTAGCAAATACTAAAAGCTGGTTTACAACTTTTGTCAAACGATCTATTTCTTCTACAATTATTGAAAGACTTTTCTGTGTCTTGGTCTTCGAGGTAAAGAATCCCCTATTTTCAGAATCTTCTTTTAGGACCTGGACTATGGACTTAATCGAACTCAGGGGATTCTTTACCTCGTGTGCAACGCTGGTGGATAATCTGCCCAGGCTGGATAATCTCTCATTTTCATACATTTTTATTTCAAGTTGCAGCTTTTCCTGTATCAACTCGGCTTTTGCCATTGCTGAACTTATCTGATTTGCAATAATCATCAACTGCTCAAGGCCGTCGGCTGGTAATCGCATCCCCCTTCTGGATTTACCAAGAGTTAACAAGCCTGTTAACTTCCTGTCTTTAAAAATACGGAAACACAAAAACAATCTCCAACCGTTCATCTCATTTATTATGGAAGCATCAGTGATTTCGTGCCTGTCCAGCACTGCAATTTCACCTTTATCAAAATATCTGATTGTATTTAATATGTCATCTCTGGCTATAAGCGTATTCTCATCACCTCCGACAACTTGCGTGCTTCCACCTTTGAATAGAATCAGGTTGACGTCTTTGATTGCAGTCGCCTTTTTAATGGATTCTACAGTATTTTCCAGTAAAAGCGACTGATCAATCAATAAATCCGTACTAATCTGGTGGCTTAAATCATTTAAAAGATACTCACTGTCCGCAATCCTCTTAAAGAACAATCTTCTTATTAAGCCCTGAATATTCTCTTTTAATTTTGGAAACCAGTATACGAGTGCAATAATTAATACTGCTTCTAAAACCTTTGCATTTACTGAATAATTAAATTCGAGATATTTACCTAATTGTCTTATTCCAAAATAATAGAAACATATAACCAGTATTGCCAGGAATGAATAAAAGACACTTCGTCTGAGAACAAATTCCATATAATTGTAACGATAGACATAGTAAGAAAATATAATACTGGGGAAGATGGATGAAAGCATAGTCGCCAGTACCATGTATTCACCGATATAAGGGAGAGTCCTTCCTTCAAGAAGGACTGTAAATGAAACCAGGAACGTGATAAATATGAGAATCCAGAAGATAGCGAAGTGGAATTTTTGTTCCTCTACTTCTTCCACTTTGGCAGAAAGTATGCGGGAAATAACGGCAGATGTAAATATAGAAAACAACAGCCATATGATAAAAGGTTTTACAAAAGGTGACACACTCGTCAGGACATGAGCTTCTTCAAAGAATATTATCCTGACTGCCGTAAGCGTAAGCGGAATGACCGGAAGATAAATTATGGTAATTATGGTTGCCATAGTCTTCTTCTTGATCTTCCAGCCACTTTCTAAAAGAAATAATATAGCAGTGTGCAAAAGTAAACTTGGCATTACGCCCATTCCCATGTATGCAAAATCACTTGATAATTGATTAATAACAGGAATGTTTTTTCCAAAGAGCATTATACTGAAAAGTGAAATAGCATTGCCATAATGCCACGCTGCCACACTGATCACGAGGAATAAAAAGACAAGTTCACTTCCTTTCTTATTTTTCCTCTGGACTATAAAAACTGAAAGGACGGTGTGAAGAATTGAACCAAGAATGAAGCCTATTAATGCTACTATTTCGATAAATGTCATAGCTTAAAATGTATAGAATTTATCTTATATTATTAACAACTAAATTAACTGTCAATAGTAAAAAGAGACGTCTTTGTGTGGGGAATCTTGCCTATATCATATATATAGATAATCATTGCCTTACAAACATGACATACTGTTCTTGTGTTATTATTGCGGCCGAGGACCTCCTTGCGTGCCGCTATATATTTCTGATTGTTCCATATATTTTTAAAAGAATCTTCCTTAATATTGCCAAAAGAATGTGTTTCACTATAAACGGAACAACATGGTAAAATGCAACCATCCCAGTTGATTACGGTTTCTTTCCACAACAGATCACAATTAAATCTGTTCTTTGGTTTCTTTTCTGTCATATTAAAAGTGTTATATTCCGGGTTAGCAGGCAGCCATTTTGAATCACGCTCAAGAGATTTTTCAGCGGTTTCAAATATTTCTTTGCCCATATCGGTACGTATCTTATTGATAGTCAGCTTAATGCCTATCTCCTTTGCCATTAACTCTGCAGTATTAATTTCGTGTTCATTGTGACTGAAGACATGGAAAAGCCATATTATCTCAGTGTAATTATTTCTTAATTGTCTCTTTTTCTTGAGTAAAAGTTTCATATTTGACATAACTCTGTTAAAATCTCCATCAATATGATATTTAGGATAGGTTGAATTGCTTGCGCCATCGCAGGAAATGTATATTTTCTGTAAATTGGCATTGATTAAGGCTTCGGCCTGAGCATCTTCAATAGGAAAGCTCAGATTTGTACTTATTTTTAACAGCGATTCTATGTTCATTAGCATATTCTACCATTTTTATAAGTTCTTTGTTGAGCAGGGGTTCTCCCCAATTGTATAGCCTGATTAAGAGCAGGTTTTTCCCAATTTCGTCAATAATTCTTTTGAAATCTGAAAATGACAACATGTCCTTTTTTAGCAGAAACATCTC
>CAXGMX010000061.1:0-10346 GCA_964010955.1 uncultured bacterium | reverse complement strand
AGTTGTGAGTTACGCGTTGCGGGTTACGCGTTGCGAGTTGCGAATGTCCAATGACTAATTAACTAATAAACCATCTTATTCTTCATCAACAGCATCGGCCAGAACTACTACTCTGTTTTTTCTCACCTCTATGAAACCTTTTTCCATAGAAAAGTTGACTTCTTTATCACCGGGTTCAGTAATTTTAAACGGGCCGGGTTCAAGAGTGGTGACAAGGGGACAATGATGTGCAAGGACACCCAGATACCCACTTGTACCATGGGCAACTATAGCAGTTACTTCATTAGTATATACTATCTTCTCAGGAGTGATAACATCTAAACTAAATGTATTTTCAGCCATAGCTCTCCATTAATAAAAGGTTTAAAGTTTTTCAGTATCAATAAATGCATGGAACCGGCAGCAGATCTTCCCTACTTTCCTTCCATCTGTTTTGCCTTTTCCACAACCTCTTCTATACCGCCCACCATGTAGAAAGCCTGTTCCGGAAGATGATCGTGTTTACCATCAATTACTTCCTTAATCCCTCTTACGGTATCATTGATCTTAACATATTTACCTTTTATGCCCGTAAACTGTTCTGCCACAAAGAACGGCTGAGACAAGAATCTCTGTAATCTTCTGGCCCTGGCTACAGTCAGTTTATCCTCTTCCGACAACTCTTCCATACCCAATATGGCAATAAAGTCCTGCAAATCATTATAGCGCTGCAAAATCCTCTGCACTTCCCTGGCCGCTTCATAGTGTTCCTGCCCTACTATATGGGGGTCAAGAATACGAGAGGTTGACTGTAAAGGGTCAACTGCAGGATATATACCCATCTCAGCAATTTGCCTTGAGAGCCAGATGGTAGAGTCCAGATGCGGGAAGGTGGCAACAGGTGCAGGGTCGGTAAAGTCGTCCGCAGGTACATAAATAGCCTGCATCGAAGTTATAGAACCTTTCTTAGTAGATGTAATCCTCTCCTGAAGGTCTCCCATCTCATTGGCTAATGTAGGCTGATAACCAACTGCAGAAGGCATTCGTCCCAATAAAGCAGATACTTCTGAACCTGCCTGTACAAAACGAAAGATATTGTCAATGAACAGCAATACATCCTGCCCCTCAGAATCCCTGAAATACTCTGCCATGGTAAGTCCTGACAAGGCAACTCTCAATCTTGCACCCGGTGGTTCGTTCATCTGACCAAAGACAAGAACGGTTTTGTCCAGCACGCCGGATTCCTTCATTTCCAGCCAGAGGTCATTTCCCTCTCTCGTTCTTTCACCCACACCGGAAAAGACTGAGAATCCTCCATGTTCACTGGCGATACTTTTGATAAGCTCCATAATAAGAACGGTTTTCCCTACACCCGCACCGCCAAACAGACCAACCTTTCCACCTTTTGCAAAAGGAGCGAGCAGGTCAACAACCTTGAGGCCGGTCTCAAAAACCGTAGTTACCGCTTCCCTTTCCTCAAACGTAGGTGGAGGGCGATGAATCGGATAACGTTCCTTTGTTTTAACTTCTCCAATTGTATCTAACGGCTCGCCTAACAGGTTGAATATTCTACCCAGAACTTCCGAGCCTACAGGCACTGATATTGGTTCACCTGTGTCAATAACTTCCATTCCCCTTACCAACCCGTCTGTGGGCGCCAGTGCAACACATCTGGCAGTATCATTACCTATATGTTGCGCCACCTCTGCAACGAGATTTATATTTCTTTTTTTATCCTCGATTTTTATGGCATTTCGAATGGGAGTAAGATTCCCCGGGGGAAACCTTACATCTACCACGGGACCTATTATTTGTACCACTTCCCCTTTCTTCAACGTAATTACCTCTCTTTCCTTACCATACAACTATATAAAATTATTAATTTATTTTGCTAATGCTTCAGAACCAGAAACAACTTCAAGCAGCTCCTTGGTGATAGCCTCCTGTCTGGCCCTGTTATATATTTGCGTAAGCTCGCCTATTATTTCTTCGGCATTTTCTGACGCTGCAATCATCGCAACTCTTCGTGCCGCGAATTCAGCCGTTAATGACTCAAATATTGCCTGACGTAACTGGGATTCTATATACTTGGGTAGAAGATTTGAAAAAATCTCCTCTGATGACGGTTCTAAAATGTAACCTCCCATCATACTCTTTTTTCTTCATTTTCTTCAGAGTCGGCATCAACATCTTCTATTGGCAACAGCCTCAATCCAGTAGGTTCAGATTTCATTACGGTCTTGAATTTAGTAAAAAACAAGTGGACTTCATCAAAAATACCATCTTCAAAATCGTTTATGATCTTTGCGGCTATTTCCGTTATCTTGTTGTTACCAGTCTGCAATGATGAGCTTCCCAATGTCTCTACTGTTTCTGTATAATACTGCTCAATTGTATATGGTCTAGTCTGAAAATAATTATTGCCCTTTTTGCCAAACAAATGTAGTTTTAATTCTTTCCCGGAATTTTTACCAATAAATTTAAGTGTATGTTGTATAATGTTAGTATTATAAGCTCCGCACAACCCCTTGTCAGAAGTAATCAGTATAACCATAATCTTCTTTACTTCTTCTTTTGGAGTAAAGAAATGGGCTTTTTCCGGGGTTGATTCTGTTATATGACTCAGGATTTTAGTAATATTCTCGGCATATGGCCTTGCTGCCAGGGCTCTGGCTTCAGCTTTTTTAAGTCTGTTAGCAGCAACCATCTCCATTGCACGCGTAATCTGCTGAATGTTTTTGATACTCTTGATTCTTCTTTTTATATCTCTTAAGCTGTCCATAATATTTTAGTCCGAAATAAACCTGGGTTCCTTCCGAAAGGGGGGGATACTGCCCTGCTTCCCCGGACGTAAGGCGCCGAGGACTTTTCGCCCGCTTGAATGATTATCGTGCAGGTGAGTAAGGAGCTTATTTATATTCTTGTTTAAATTCTGTAATTGCCCTTTCCAGGTTCCTAGATGTATCTTCCTCGATTTTCTTCTTCTCTTTTATCACCGCGGCTATTCCTGAATGTTTATCTCTTATATGTTGCAGGAATTTCCCTTCAAAGTCTTTTAATTTCTCAGTTGGTATATCGTCAAGGTGGCCATTAATGGCAGCGAATATTATGATAACCTGTTCTTCCACAGGTGCCGGTTCATATTGCGGTTGTTTTAAGATTTCTATTAATTTTGTACCTCTGGTCAACTGTTCCTGAGTCGATTTGTCTAACTCTGAACCGAATTGAGCAAATGCCGCCAGTTCTCTGTGCTGTGCCAGATTGAGTCGTAGTGCCCCGGCAACCTTCTTCATTGCCGGAATCTGTGCATTTCCCCCCTACTCTTGATACTGACAGACCGACACTTATCGCGGGACGAACCCCTGAATTAAACAAATCACCCTCAAGATAAATCTGTCCGTCTGTAATAGATATGACATTCGTAGGAATATAAGCCGCATAGTCTCCAGCCTGAGTTTCCACCACCGGAAGCGCTGTTAATGATCCGCCTCCAAGTTCATCATTTAATTTAGCCGCCCTCTCCAGCAAGCGGGAGTGGAGATTAAAGATGTCTCCCGGGAACGCCTCTCTGCCTGGAGGCCGCCTGAGCAGTAATGATACCTGCCTGTACGCAACGGCATGTTTATAAAGGTCATCATACATTATCACGGCATGTTTTCCTTTATCCCTGAAATATTCTCCCATTGCACAGCCTGAATAGGGGGCAATATATTGCATGGGTGCAGGGTCGCTGGCAGCGGCAACAACTACTATTGAATTCTCCATAACCCCATTGTCTTCCAGTGTCTTAATCACACCAGCAACCGTAGAAAGCTTCTGTCCAATTGCCACATAAATGCTGATAACTCCCGTATCCTTCTGGTTCAGGATTGTATCCACCAATATTGCCGTTTTACCTGTCTGCCTGTCACCTATTATCAATTCTCTCTGTCCCCGGCCTATTGGTATCATAGCATCAATAGCCTTTATCCCGGTCTGTAATGGTTCCTTTACGGGTTGTCTTTCAACAACATTTGGTGCGGTTCCTTCTATCGGTAAAGTTTTTTCTGTAGCAATCGGCCCTTTACCATCCACCGGTTGGCCGAGTGCATTCACTACTCTTCCAAGCATTGCTTCGCCAACGGGAACCTCTACAATTCTCCCTGTTGTTTTTACCGTATCGCCCTCTTTTATATCCGAGTCCGGTCCCAGCAATACACAGCCGACATTATCTTCCTCCAGGTTAAGGGCTATGCCGAATATTCCACCCGGAAATTCTATCAATTCGTTTGACATGCAGTCGTCCAAACCGTAGATTCTGGCAACACCGTCTCCCACCTGGAGAACTGTGCCGACGCTCTCCATCTTTAATTTGTCTTCATACTTCTCGATTTCTCTCTTTATTATCGAAGCAACTTCATCTGGTCTTACAGTCATACCTGATATACCCCCACAAAAATGAAAACGCCCTTAAGCCAGGGCAGTTTTCAACAAATTTCTTTTTAGGTTTTTTAAGTGATTAATTACACTTCCGTCAATTATCTTATTTTCAATCCTGATAATCATTCCACCAATTATTTCCTTATTTACTTCCGCTTCTAACTCCACCTTCTTCATCGTCAGCTTTTCGATATTTCTCTTTAATTTGTCAAGCCTGGTTTCGGTTAACGGAAATGCCGTTTGAACTTTTACAGATACCACACCTCTTATTCGTCCTACCACGCCTTTGAATACATCCGGCAGATAATTCAGTATCCTCTCTCTTCTCTTATCTACCAGGATATAGAGAAGGTTTCTAACCCACTTACTGGAACACTGATGACCAATGGTTTTGTTAATTATGTCTTTTTTGTCAGTTTTTGTGATTGATGGATGATACAGAATATCTCGAAATTCCTTGTTTGATTTCAAAAGCTCCTTAATACCTTCCAGATCTTTTTCTATATCATCAGCTCCGCCCCGTTTGCTGGCCACTTCAAACAACGCCTGTGCATAACCTGTTGCTAAGCTCTCTTCTGTCAAGACAGTTTCCCCACTCCCTTAATAACATCATCCACTAATTTTTCTGCCGTTCCGCGCTGAATTGATTGTTGAATTAATCTGGAAGACGAAAGAATTGTAAGATCAACAACCTGGTTTCTTATCTCTGCCAAAGCCTTCTTTCTTTCTATATCTATACCCAGTTGCGCCTTGGCCCTGTTATCTGCGGCGGCTTGATGACTCTCTTTAACTATTCCATCACTGATTTCCTTTGCCTTTACTACTGCAGCTTGAATCTTTCCTTCGGCTTCTTCTTCAGCTTTTATAACTTTTCTCTGGTACTCTCCTTTCAGCTTTTCAGCATCTCCCCTTAACTTCTCCGCTTGATCAATATCACCTTTTATCTTCTCTTGTCTGGCATCAAGTATTTCGGTTATTGATGGAAGGGCATACTTGTAAAGGATCACCATCAATATAATAAAAGATATCAGTGACCAAAAGGTTAGAGGAGTTAGATAGTGTAGATCGAATTGAGGCATTTTTCTCTCCTTTTAATTATATGGATATTGGAGAAATTAGTTTAACAATCTTAAATCACACAAAGATTTTTAAAACATGAAACAAGTATTACTATTATCCTCCCCTCATACCCATAATGATAAAGGCTATAACGAGACCATAAAGGGCAGTTGCTTCCACAAGGGCAAAACCTATCCACATATACTTACTTACCCTTGCCTCCGCCTCGGGTTGGCGAGTTACCGATTCTATCATCTTTCCAAAGATAAATCCTATTCCTACACCCGCACCTGCAAAACCTGCAGCAGCCATGCCCATGCCTATTAATGCACCTGCTGTACTATCCATAAACTACCTCCTTTCAACAAAATTTAATCAATTCACGAGTAGACTTCAATGCATCTTAATCGCCTCACCAATGTATACACACGTTAGAATGGTAAATATATAAGCCTGTATAAAAGCGATAAATAACTCTAACCCACTTAATGGCACAGTAACAAGGAAAGGTATAAAACCTATATACTTAAGTGATATAGCCATTGTGAAAAATACGATGAGTATGGTGTGTCCTGCTGTCATATTAGCAAACAATCTGACGGATAAAGAGAGTGGTCTTGCGAACATACTTACTATCTCAATGGGTACTATTAACGGTAAAATAAATTTCGGTACCCCTTCAGGTACAAATATCTTAAAGTATCTGATTCTGTGTTTCATTAAGCCTACGATTTGACTTATTATGAACACTATTATTGCAAAGAGTGCAGTAACAATAATCTGGCTGGTTACTGTATAAGAACCAGGAATAATCCCAAGAAGATTGCAAAATAGGATAAAAAAGAATAACGTAGCAATGAAAGGGAAAAAACCTGAGACCTTCTTTGCCCATATTTTCCACTACCATATTCTTTAAAAATTCAACACTTATTTCCACTAGGCTCTGTAGCCTGTTGGGTATCATCCTTCGCCCCCTAACTGCAAACATAAACAAGGCGGGGACCAGGATACATATAATCCACATCATTATTACCGCCTTATTTACAGAGATATCTATACCAAGGAGCTTGAGTTCTATAAGAGGATGAAGTTCAAAGTGTTCTAATGGATTTGTGTTGTTTCAGTGTTAGACTCCTCTTGAAATATCTAGAAAATGCTATAACCTATCTTTTTGCTTCTTTTCATCTTCCTTAACATGCCTGTAAACATTATACAGTCCAACTGTAAAGCCAATAAGAAGCCCCAGCAAAATTAACCAAGGCTTTGTATGAAGAAATTTGTCTAGAAGATAGCCAGTCAAAGTTCCTAGGAATATGGCAACCATCAACCCAGTGCTTATTCTTACAGCAAATCGCACCCCACTTTTAAAATTATCAGAACTTCCTACCATCTATTATATATCTCGGAAAGCTAGTTCCTGTCCTGTTTTTACTAAATTTTTTATCTTAATTAAATTGAAATAAAAATCAAGGTGAAAATAAGTAAAAAAACAAAGATAATGTCCCTATACGTGAACACCTGAGTGTATAAAACTACACGGATGAGATAATCAAGAATATTTCTTCCTTATTAACACCGATTGAAGAGATAAACAGATTCTACGCAGATAGCGTAAAGAGTATGTGTACCCAACAAAATTCATTTGAGATTCGCGTCTTAGTATTTGATTTACAACAAGGAGCATACTTGATAAGTCCCAGAAGTTACATGATTTACAATTGATACTTAATAATTCTAGAAGAATTAAGAGTTTTTGTCTTTGTTCATTACATGTTTTCGATATTGGAATGAAGGCGAAAATCCGTGTTACAAATTGCTCATTTCTTTATTAACCTCTTAAAATCTATTTGACAAATATATGTTTTTAAATTAGTATCTGGTTTATGCTTGCAACTAAAATTATTCAGAGATATATCGATAAAGGGAAACTTATGAATGTATATCAGTTAAAAACAGGCTTAATTGGTAAAAGGGAAAACTTTATTGAGATAATAAGAGAAAAAAAGAAAGACGCATTAGGAGCTTTTATCAAAGTAATGTGGAAACTCGCTATAATCAAATTTGTGGCAGTGATGATTGCATTCATAGTAATGATGGTATTTTTCTTCACACATTTAGATTGCTTTACACCAATAACGTTGCAGTTTTCGAAGTGGGTTTCTTCTTCACTTATAGGATTTTTTATATTAATTATGATTATAAAATTTGTAGCGATTTCAATAGGCTTAACCGTAACAATATTAACAGTAAAAAATACAACATTTAAGGATGTTCGACTAAGGCTTAAAGAAGCGTGCAAGCTACGATTGCAAGCCTTTTTAAGGAGAAAAGTACAGCCTCAAGCGAGTTAAGTGCATCCCGCCTGAATGAATGTCGGGGGGGCAAAAAGCGTGGTTTTGAAATTCCAAGACATTAAATTAATGGAATACTTCTACGCCATTAAAAAAAATGTCAAGTTTCTTTTATCGTTTACTATATTCTTTAATTCCTTAAAGACTTCATAACCTCGCAACTGGCTTCTATAGTTGCATCTATATCCTCTTCTCTATGAGCGGTTGAAACAAAAGCCGCCTCAAACTGAGAAGGAGCAAAATAAAACCCTCTTTCCAGCATTCCATGGAAGTAAGATGCGTATCGCTCCGTATCACACCTTTTAGCAGATTCATAATCAGTTACCTCATCCTCGCTAAAGAACGTGCAAAGCATTGAGCCGACTCGTGTATGATACGTGGGTATTCCCGCTTCTTCAGCAGATCTCTTCAAGCCTTCTGCCAGCCTTTTAGAGTTTCTTTCCAGTTTTTTATAAACGCTCTTCTTTTTCAGCTTCTCAAGAGTTGCAATACCGGAAGCCATTGCCATCGGATTTCCGGATAAAGTTCCCGCCTGATAGACCGGACCGGTTGGTGATATGCGATCCATTATTTCCGCCTTACCGCCATAGGCACCTACAGGTAAACCACCACCGATTACCTTGCCAAGTGTAGTCAAATCCGGAGTTACTTTTTGAAGTGCCTGTACGCCCCCGTGAGAAACCCTGAAACCTGTCATCACCTCATCAAAAATCAATACAATCCCATATTTATCAGCAATTTTCCTTAAACCCTTTAAATACCCTTTTTGTGGAGGTATCACGCCCATATTCCCCGCAACAGGCTCTAAAATTATGCAGGCAATATTTTCACCCTGTTTACTACAAACTTCTTTAACGGCATCAAGATTGTTAAAGGGTATGGTTACAGTATTTCGTACGTAATCCTGCGGGACTCCCGGGCTCGTGGGAACGCCTAACGTAGTAGCCCCCGAACCAGCCTGGACAAGAAGGCCGTCTACGTGACCGTGATAACAACCGTCAAACTTTATAACGACGTCTCTCCTGGTGTAACCTCTTGCCAGCCGTATAGCACTCATTGTGGCTTCCGTGCCCGAATTAACCATCCGAATCTTCTCAATCGAAGGCATCGCCTCTTTTACGAGTTGAGCCAGATGTGTTTCCAGTTCAGTCGGCGCTCCGAAGCTTGTGCCTTTTTTAAGGATTTTTTTCAGGCTCTTTACAACTGACTTCTCAAGGTGCCCTAAAATTAATGGGCCCCAGGAAAGTACATAATCAACATATCTATTACCATCAATGTCATTGAGATAACAACCATGACCTGATTCTATAAATAGAGGATTACCTCCTACTGCTCCAAACGCCCTTACGGGGCTGTTTACACTGCCGGGAATGCTTTTTAAGGCTTCCCTGAATGCCTCTTTTGATTTATTCTACTAACCAACATATTAATAAAGTTCCGACCTATAAGCCTGTATCAAAAATTAATGAAAGGTATAAAATTTATCAATAATGGTTTTTGTTGTCAATCATAAACTGGTTTTTGATGGTTTTTATGGTTAATTTTAAAAAAAAGCTAAAGCAGCCACGAATTCTGCCGATATTATAGGTATGTTTTAATGGAGATTAAAATGTTTACGGCAATTCCTACAATGGAACCATCTGGCCATGGATCGGCCTTTTTCCCAACGGAAAAAGATGCGGACAGGGGTTCTACGTACGCTTTGCCCAAATTTCATTCAATATTTAATCAAAAATCTGACATAATCGAACTTTCCCCTACTGCCAGAGAAAAAACTCGCGGGAAAAATGAAGAGAAATCCACCAATGACCAGAAACTATCCAAAGAGGAACAAAAAGAAGTTAAAGAGTTAGAGAGAATTGATAGGCAGGTCAGGAGCCGCGAGTTAACTCACAGAGCTGTTGCCGGAAGCTACGCCAGGGGAAGTGTTTCCTTTGATTACGTGACAGGGCCTGATGGAAAGAAATATGCCAAAGAAGGTCATATTAATATAGATTCTCGCAATAATCCGGAAGCCACCATCCGTAAAGCCCAGGCTATTCGAAGTGTAGAACTATCCACAACCAATACTTCACCACAAAACCGAACATTCTCTGCCGAAATAGCAAAAATAGAACGTGAAGCCCGCATGGAGCTAAAGACAGAATAGAGAAAAGTATTAGATGGTACAGCCAAAGTAGTCATTGAAGAGAGAACCATAGTACATCTTTCCTTTATGGCTTAATCCTGAACGGGCCCTGGCATTTTTATAAATCAAACTGTCAGTTCTACATCTGCACAACCACACTAACCCGCAGCGTATAGTTTTTCATATCATCGAGCGTGGCCGGTTCGTAGTCCTCTGCATGACCGGCGGTACCAAACGCCTTCATCTCTTCTATAATCCACGTACGAACGGCGTCTCTTGCCGGGCCCAAGTACTGCCTTGGGTCAAAAGCGGTCCGGTTTTTCTGCAAAGCCTTTCGGATAGCGGCAGTGATTGCCAGACGGCCATCAGTATCAATGTTAACTTCCGCATACCTCTGCCTATGGCATCCT
>CAXGMX010000060.1:0-10399 GCA_964010955.1 uncultured bacterium | reverse complement strand
CTTATATGGCTGCAGCAGTACATACGTATCAACGCCTGCCGCCGTATAAACCTAAAAACCAAAAAACCGAAATAGTTATTCCGAAAATCTATTATGAGTGAATTAAATAAATTCAAGATCAGGCCATGGAAATATGTTGTCATACATCATAGTGCTTCTGATTCAGGAAATGCCGCTTCGATAGGCAAGTATCACAGAGATGAGAAGGGATGGGTAAACGGCCTGGGTTACCATTTCTTAATAGGAAACGGAAACGGCTCAAGAGACGGCCAGATAGAGGTTGGAAATAGGTGGGATACCCAGATAGATGGTGCACACGCCGGCAAAGATGAATATAACAAACATGGCGTGGGAATCTGCTTAATTGGTAATTTTGAAGAGGGCTATCCGACAAGCTCACAAATTTCGTCTCTAACGTATTTAATAAATTATCTTCAGGAACGCTGCAACATACCAAGAAATCAAGTCATAATGCATAAAAACTTTCGTAAAACGGCATGCCCGGGCAGACTTTTCCCTTACAATGATGTAATGGCCAGTTTGAGATAGACAGCTGAGGCAGGAAGAGCTGGGGATGAGTCTTTAGCCTTTTATAAAATTAAAAAGCGATAATGATACCCATAAGAGACAGAAATCCATCAGGTACATTTCCCTATGTTACAATAGGGATTATTATCGTAAACATTCTCATATTCCTGTATGAACTTTCCCTGGGATCAGGATTAGGCGAATTTATAATGAAATTCGGTGTAGTACCACTTAAAGTCAGTTACTATTCCCAGGTTCCTGACTTAACATTTATAAATACATTTTTTCCGTTCATTTCATCAATGTTCTTGCACGGAGGGTTTGTTCACCTTATCGGCAACATGTGGTTTCTCTGGATATTCGGTGATAATATTGAAGACAAACTGGGGCACTTTAAATTCATTGCCTTTTATTTCCTCTGTGGAATTATCGCTTCATCCGTTCACGTTTTCTTCAACAGCCAATCAAACGTTCCATGTGTAGGTGCCAGCGGAGCAATTGCGGGTGTGCTTGGAGCGTATATGGTAACATTTCCACGCGCAAGGGTTGTCACCATAGTACCTCTGTTTGTTTTCATACAGGTAATGGAACTTCCGGCAATAGTCGTCCTCGGTTTCTGGTTTGTTATTCAATTCTTCAACGGTGCAGCATCTATCACGGCATCAACTTCAGGTGCCGGTGTTGCATGGTGGGCACATATAGGAGGTTTTGCGGCAGGGGTAATAATACTGTACATCATACGCATATTCTCTGTGAGAAAACCCGGAAGACGGAGATAAGAAGCTCCGGAGCTATAATTTCTCCGGTACCTTTTCATCATAATGCGATATCTCTCCGAAGCTCATCCCCTCTCTCCAGAGAAACAGGAGTCCGACTATTGTAATAGGTATGACACTCAGCGCCCACAGTATTATTGCGAAACTCTGTGCAGATGATAAGCCGACACCAAATATAACCAGGGTCTTCTGAACAGCAATGTGAAAAACTCCAATAAAACCCGGTGCCTGTGGTAGTGCTATAGCCAGACATAGACAAACCATTACAAAACATGCTCCTGCAAACGATAATTTGATATCAAAGGCGTAGCATAATACGTATATAGGCGTGGCATTTAAAAACCATATAATGAGAGACAGCACCCCTATCCATAACAGCTTTGTTTTATGGTCAAAAACCTGAAGTCCGGAAATGAATGAATGAAGCAGATTAACCAGCTTATCTTTTAGATGATGCGGGAAGAAGAAAAGCAGTTTCTCAAAAACTGCACCCGCCTTCTTGGGGTATAATGATAATAAGAAAAGTGACGTTATTGCAAGTATACCAAAGAATGCCATTACAATTGACCATTTCTTCAATTGTTTTATTGTATTTGAGGCCTCTGCCTCACTCTCTTCATTAACAACAGACAAAGGTACTCCCGACTTGTCATTAACATATTCTGCCTTTACAACTTCTGTTGATGCTTCGGCATGATTAATCATACTTACTCTCTTGTCCTGTAATGTCTCTGCAGGCAGGAAGAAGAAAAGCAGTGATGCAAATACTATAATGCCTAACAAATCAAAGATCCTCTCCATCACAACCGTAGCAAATGATGCGGTTACCTTGACCTTCTCTTTTTTTGCAACCATAACAGGCCTTATAATCTCTCCAATTCTTGCCGGTAACACACAATTCGCCATAAAACCAATCATTGTTGCAGAGAACAGATTCAACACAGAGACTCTCTTTATGGGTGCAATTAATGCAGACCATCTAACCGCCCTGAGATAGTGACTCACAAAAATGAGTATTAGTGTAGGTATAATATATATATATTTTGCATCCTTAAGTGCTACACTCAACTGAGACCACTCAATCTTTCTCGCAAAAAGCCAGGAGCAGATAATACTTATCAATATCCCTGCAATAAATAAGATCTTCTTCTTGTCCAGTTTCATGTTCAGGTCTTTCGTGAAAATACTTTAGTTGAGTAAAATCCTTCTTTAAATCATCCTAAGCTGCAGATCGATGTTCTGAACTTATATCTATAAATAAAAAAGCCGGGTATATCCCGACTTTTTCATTATTAGTTCTTCAAGAATTCCGGTAAACAGTTGGGTAAGCCTATAACACCTTACTCCTTGACCTCATAATCTGCATCAATGACATCTCCGCCTTCTTTACCTTTCTTAGAGTCCTTTCCTTCAGTTTCACTTCCTTCCGTTGCCGCACCTGCATCTGCACCCGCACCTGCACCCGCACCTGCAGCCTGCCCCTTCTGTGCTGATGCCTCATACATAGCCTGTGCCAGTTTATGGGAAGCTGTCTGCAGCTCCTCTATTGCCTTCTTGATTTCATCTACATTACTTCCCTCTTTCGCCTTCTTAAGTTTTTCCAGCGCCTGATCTATGTTGGCCTTCTCTTCCTCACTAACCTTATCACCATGTTCTTTTAAGGTGTTCTCAGTCGAATAGATTGCCTGATCAGCCTGATTCAACACATCTACTAATTCCCTCTTACTCTTATCTTCTTCGGCATGTGATTCAGCTTCACTTTGCATCTTCTTGATTTCTTCTTCAGATAATCCGGAAGACGATTGTATCTGGATAGATTGTTCTTTACCCGTTCCAAGATCTTTAGCTGAAACATGAAGGATACCATTTGCATCAATATCAAAAGAGACCTCAACCTGCGGAACACCTCTGGGAGCCGGAGGGATCCCGGCTAATTGGAAACGCCCAAGTGTCCGGTTATCGGCACTCATTGGACGTTCGCCCTGCAAAACGTGTATGTCTACAGCAGTTTGATTATCTGCCGCAGTTGAAAATATCTCTTTTTTATTTGTCGGTATTGTGGTATTTCGTGGAATCAGGACCGTACAAACATTCCCAAGGGTTTCAATTCCCAATGAAAGCGGTGTAACATCCAATAACAAGACATCATGAACTTCGCCTGCTAGAACGGCGCCTTGAATTGCAGCACCCAGTGCAACAACTTCATCCGGGTTTACGCTCTTATTCAGATCTTTCTTAAAAACCTCTTTTACCAGTTTCTGTACAATAGGCGACCTTGTCGTCCCGCCCAC
Organism: uncultured bacterium; assembly: GCA_964010955.1. GTDB lineage: Bacteria > Planctomycetota > Brocadiia > Brocadiales > Scalinduaceae > Scalindua. The sequence continues at coordinate 6,804 of CAXGMX010000060.1, read as the reverse complement.
AAGTATTATCTCTTTTATATCTCCAGGACTGATTTTTGCATCTTCCATTGCAAGCTCACATGGTTTGCGGCACTTCTCGATAAGATGATTTATCAATTGCTCAAATTTCGCCCTTGTCAAACTCATAGTCAGATGCTTTGGTCCTGCCTGGTCTGCTGTTATAAAAGGCAGATTAATCTCCGCAGTTGTCGAAGTTGAAAGTTCGCATTTAGCCTTTTCTGCAGCTTCCTTAAGACGTTGCAAAGCCATGTGATCCTGCCTGAGTTCAATACCCTGCTCTTTCTTAAACTCGTCAGCAATATAGTTCAGTACTACCTGATCAATGTCATCTCCGCCAAGATGTGTATTACCATTCGTAGAGAGAACCTCAAAAACCCCTTCGCCTACTTCCAGTATTGAAATATCAAACGTTCCACCGCCAAGATCAAAAACGGCTATCTTTTCATTTTTCTTCTTATCAATACCATATGCTAAAGATGCTGCGGTCGGCTCATTAACGATGCGAACCACATCTAAACCGGCTATCGTTCCGGCATCCTTCGTTGCCTGTCTCTGACTATCATTAAAATAAGCAGGAACAGTAATCACTAGCCTTTTTTACTTCTGTACCCAGATAATCTTCAGCCGTTTTCTTAAGATCTTGAAGTACCATTGCAGAGATTTCGGGAGGGGTAAAACTCTTTCCCCTTGCTTCTACCTTTACTAATTCATCCGGATTGCCAACGATTGCATATGGTACCAGTTTCTCTTCCTGTCCAACTTCGTTATGTCTCCTGCCCATAAAACGTTTAATAGAAAATACTGTATTTTTCGGGTTAATAACCGCCTGTCGTTTGGCAAGTTGTCCAACCAAACGCTCATCTTTGTCAGTGAAAGCCACTACAGAAGGAGTAATTCTGTTTCCTTCAGCATTTGTAATAACCTTGGGCTGATCACCTTCCATTACAGCCACTACAGAGTTAGTAGTTCCCAAATCGATTCCTATGATTTTTTCCATCAAATTCTCCTTAAATAATAAATTCAGCGCTTCTGTGTACTCTGATTGTCAATTCTGTAATACACTTTATATAAACGTGATATAGGCATTGTCTGACAATGCAGGCAGAAATAATAAATTTCACCTAATCACAAAAACTCTCTGTTTTGAAATACGCAAACTATATACCATATAATCCTCAAATATCATATGTATATGGTATTGCATGGCTTATGGTAATCTGATCATCTCTGGCTTTGAGGTTTCTGCCGTTTTTACAAGCATGCTATGCCATTATGGCATACGCATATTTTCAGCATATTTCTCCTAGGGCATCTTCCATGCTATAGAAACCCGGCGGTTTTCCGGACAAAAATTTTGCTGCACGAATGGCACCCATAGCAAAAGAATCCCTCGTTTGTGCTTTATGAACCAGTTCGAGCCGTTCGCCGCCACTGCAGAAAGTTATGGTATGTTCCCCTACGATGTCTCCGGATCGTATGGAATGTATACAGATTTGATCTTGTGGCCTTTCACCAGTAAGACCTTTACGCCCATAGATTACAACATCATCCATTTCCCGATTTGTTGCAGAGCATATTTTCTCTGCAAGCTTTAAAGCTGTCCCACTCGGCGCATCTTTCTTAAGACGATGATGCGATTCAATTATTTCAATATCAGACTCATCTCCAAGTATCTTTGATACGGTCTCAGCAAGGCTAAAGAGCAAATTTACGCCAATACTCATATTGGGAGAAAAAAGGCACGGTATCTTTTCAGATGCTTTATTTATCTCCTCTTTTTGTTCACTGTCCAGGCCGGTAGTACCTATCACTGCTGCAACTCCATTATCAACACAATACTTCAGCCTGGTCATGGTAGAGGCAGGAGTGGTAAAATCTATGAATACATCCGGTGAGCCACTAAGCTCATGTGATATTTTGACTCCATCATGCCCCTGGCCGATAACGGAATTTAAATCCTTTCCCATGTCAGGATGACCTTCCATCTCAAGCGCTGTCACTAATTTCAGGCCTTCATCTTCTGCAACAAGCCCGGCAATCCTCAATCCCATACGGCCACAGACACCATTTATTCCTATATTAATCATGTAATTATTAACCTTCTATTTCTAGGAAATACACTTTTAATCGTAAGCATAGATATGCTATTTATCACTCATCTTTCTATACCTTTTGCTTGCATTCTTAAGATAACTTCTCTCCCTCCTCGTCAAACTCTTCATACCCGTACGGTTAACCTTATCCAGCAAAGCATCAACTACGTTTCTAACTTCTTCCTCTTTTCTATATTCTTTCTCCTTTTGTTGATTCTGCCGCGATATGATAAAATTACTAAATCTGGGTTCATAACGAATAAACAGGAAACCATAAAGAATTCCTCCGAGATGAGCGAAATGTGCAACATTACCACCGGTTGGCATAAGGCAGTTAAACACCGTTATGCTGACAAAGATCATTACAAGATATTTTGCCTTTATTGGAAAAACAAAGAAGATTATAGTAGCATTTGGATAAAACATGGCGAATGCAATCTCGACGGCAAAGATTGCGCCGGAAGCACCAAGGATCGGGTTGTTAGGCGTGAACAGACAGCCAAATATGCCGGCAAAAATACCTGCCGTAAAGTACATGGTCAAAAATCTCCTTGTACCCATAGCCTTTTCAACTTCACTGCCGAACATCCATAAAACAAGCATATTGAATATTATGTGCCAGGGATCGGAAACACTATGCAGAAACGTGTATGTTACGAACTGCCATAGCCATAGTTTTCCTATAGCAAGTGGTTGGTAGAGCCAGAAAAGAGTTGTAAATCGGTCAGGCCCCAACCTTACATGATGAACAACTCCATCGGCTTCTGGAGACATCCCTACGGTCGGCACCCCCCACTGAGAACTAATAGTAGAAAACAGAAGCTGGATTATAAAAACAGTAACATTTACAATTATCAGTATCATTATAACCCTGGTCCATTTACTTCCTATTGTTACACCAAACCCGGGTTTGTAATAACTATCATTATAGTTTGACATTTCTATTCAGGATTACTATTTTAGAAATTCATAACTTGCTAATTTCAGTACCTTTAGTGTGGATGAAGTTTGAACTTTTAATATAACTAATTCAATGAAAAAGTCAAGGTTGTTATCAGGTTTCAATTCCTATAGAAGCACCTTTAAAGAAGCATGACCATGCATTTATTTAGGATTACATAGACGCGAGATTCTGCTCCGTTTCCATAATAAGGACTAAGCCTTGCGGCATTACAGGCATTATTCAATAAGTATTTTTCTAAACAGGAAAACACCGAGAATAATATTAACAACATTCGCTGCCCAAACTGAAGGAATAATTGGAAAATTCATACTATCTGCCAGAACTAATCCTGTTGCAACCAAGGGATAGTAAACGAAAAGTATTAATACAAAACTAATCCCTAAACTAATAAGCATATTACTGCTTCTTGTCATTATACCTAACGGAATACCTATCATTATAAACGTCAGGCTGGCAAGAGAAGGTGAAAGTCTCTTGTGAATGTTTATTGACAGCTCACGACTCATCTTCTGATTTTCTGCTACTCCGACACGTTCAATAAGCACCAGGCGTTCTTTTCTCAGAGCTTCTTCGCTACGGAGAAATTCTTTTATTTCTAACCCTGTATCCACAATCTTCTTATTTTCATTTTCTATCGATCTCTCCGCTATCGACATCTTCCTCTTTGCTTTCTTGATTCTTCGTTTTTCTTTCTCTATTATCTTTTCAATCAACGAAACATTTTTCTTAAATTCCTCCTCACCCCTAAGATCAAACCCCAGTATTCTCGTGTCTTCTTCAATCTCTCTTTCCAGTTTCAACTTACTGATATTACTCCGCGCCACATTTATGTAATTTTCAAAGACACTGATATCAAACTTTGCACGTTTTATCGCCCCCTCCTGCTTTGGTATTTTCGCTTTTGACTTCCTTAATTCCACTTCAGCTTTTCGCAGTTTCGACTCAACTCCTTTTTTTTCTATATCAATAGCTGAAACTTCTCTCCAAGTGGTCTTGACAGTTCTTTCCGGATCTTTGAACAGTTTCTCTGAACCACTTAATTTATCGTCAATTTCTCCTCTTTGTGCAATAAGACTTGTTAGCGTTGCATATTTAAGCGCTTTATGCCTCAATCTCTGCCTTAATGGAATCTCAAACACGGCTTCCTCAAAATTCCCCGTTTTAGGAGTATCTATTTTGTTCTTAATATCAGGCCTAATAAATTCACCACGCCTTAATGTCAGCAAAATCCTGCTACCAGACTCACCTACTTCTATTTCACCTTCCTCGGCTAACAATATATTAACTATATAGTCGTCAGCATACTCAAAGACTGCAATGTCCCTATAAATGCCATCTTCAATGCTGGTGATGTAAATTTGATATGGATGAAAATCAATCTTCTTTTTAGCTGTTATAAAGTGTGTAGCAAGAACTCGTTTGACTGCTTTCTCCTGAAGTTGTCTCACTTTAAAATACGACCGGGGTAATACTTCGGCATTTAGATATAAGGTTAATATACTGAAGATTACTCCGGTAACGACTATCGGCGTCACTATGTTGTGAAGATGCATGCCAGCTACTTTGATTGCAGTAATCTCATTATCAGCACTCAGCCTTCCATAAGTCATAACCGTAGAGGTAAGTAATGAAGCAGGCAAAGCATGCGGGATAGTATATAAGGCCATGTAAGGGAGTACAGAAAAAAGACTTGGCACATCAAGTCCTTTATGAAGCAGTTGAATTGAAAATCCAAGTACCAACAAGAATTCTAGACATAATATTGCTGGTATAAATGTCCTTAATAACTCCTTCACTAAGTATCTATGTAAGATATTGATATTAATCATCTTTGTCAGATAGATTTATGTTGTGCAAGATATCAGATTTAAAATCTTAAAAACGATTATATCTATCTGGCTTTGAATAGGTCAATAATAAATATCTAATCGGACAACTACTGCAGGAGACACAATCTTTCTGTTGACAAAATCTTTTTGTGTGATAACATCATTTTGAAAACTTTACACGTGGTCTTAGACGCATAACAAGTCAAACTGGAAAGTCATATGTCCAGAAACAACAATACGATAAGAGAATGTACCAGACTGTTTTCATACGCAAAACCACATTGGAAGATGTTTTTGTTAACACTGATCTGTATGGGACTTTTCACACTGTTCATTGGCGCTCAATTAGCATTAATCAAACCCGTAATAGATCGTTTGATAAGTGGAGAAACAATCAATTCTTCGTCAGGGGCATACAGCCTGCAAAGCAAAAAAGATTCAGGGGATGCATTAAGCAGTTTAAGCAGAAAAACTGTCACCAGAATTAAAGATACAACATTCATATCAAAATTTGAAGGATCGTTAAGGAAAGTAACAAGCTCTTTCACTTCCATAGGCATTCTTGTTGCGATTATGGCTCCATTCATTTTTGCTTTCAGTTACCTGCAAACATACCTGAAGAGCCATGTCATGTGGAGTGTTCTCATGGATATACGAAATCATCTATGTGAACATTTACTCCCGCAATCACTGAGTTATTTTGAAAACAGAAAGAGTGGAGAACTGATCTCCAGACTTACTAATGATATTACGGCAACACAGTTCGGGCTTTCGATACTGTTTGACAGTGTTCTCCTTCAACCCATGCGTCTGTTATGCGGATTAGGACTGGCCTTTTGTTTTACCTGGAAGCTGTCTCTATTTACATTTGTACTATTCCCGATTGTCATTATTCCTGTGCTGGTTTTTGGCCGCAAAATAAAGAAATATGGAAGTAAAAGTTTAATGCATTTAGGAGAACTGACTGATGCAATGCGAGAAATGTTTTCAGGAATAAGGATTGTAAAATCCTTTAAGATGGAAGACGAAGAAATCGTAGAATTCAAGAATTTAAATTCAAGGTTCTTCAAAAGAATGATGCAGACGGTTAAGGCAAAGGCCCTGAATACAAGTACTACTGAGTTTATCTATTCATTAGGATTAGCCGCAATCATAATCGTCGGCGGCTATGTTATTACAGCCAATAAAATCTCTCCGGGTTCACTTGGAGGATTTGTTACCGTAACTGCATTTTTGATACTTCCAGCAGTAAAAAAATTAGCTAAAAGCTATGCAAAACTGCAGGAATCCTTAGCTGGTGCAAGCCGGGTATTCGAGTTGCTTGACCAGAGTCCATCAATCACAGACAACCCTGATGCCATAGAGTTGAAGAAAATAGAGAAAACAATTTCGTTTAAGAACGTAAACTTCGCATACGACAGCATACCGGTACTCAAGGACATCAACCTTACAGTTGAAAAGGGACAGATAATTGCAATAGTGGGTGAGAGCGGTGCCGGCAAATCTACAATGCTGGACCTTGTCCCGCGTTTTTACGATCCTCTCAGTGGAACTATCGAAATCGACGGTACAGATATCCGTTTAATAAAGCGTGATTCACTCCTGGAGCATATTGCAATTGTCAGCCAACAGACATTCCTGTTCAATAGAAGCTTTAAAGACAACATCATGTGTGGGAGAAGAAACGCCAGTTTAGAAGAGATAGAAAATGCTGCCAAAGCGGCGAATATACATGATTTCATCACAAGCCTTCCGGATGGTTATGATGCCTTAGTGGGAGAACAGGGCGTAAAGCTCTCCGGCGGCCAGAGGCAAAGGGTAACAATAGCAAGGGCAATACTTAAGAATGCACCTATATTGATTTTAGATGAAGCAACATCTTCCTTAGATTCTGAATCTGAAATGCTTGTCCAGGAAG
>CAXGMX010000059.1:0-10441 GCA_964010955.1 uncultured bacterium | reverse complement strand
ATCTTTGCAACCTTTTCTCGAAGTTCGGGTTGTCCTATGAGGATTAACGTTACGAGAAATTCTTCATTCAGTTGGAAGTTTAAGAGTAATCTCAATTCCTCCAAGGTTACATCACTTTCTATGGCCTGCGCTTCATCAATGACAACTATGGTCTTTTTTCCATTATTCAGATTTTCCAGCATCTTCTCATTAAGTGCGTGAAGCATGCCGGCTTTGTCGTCAATTGATTTTTCAACGCCTAATTGAAAAAGGATTTCTTTAAGAAAGTCAATAGGAGAGAGGCACGGATTAGCAATAAGTCCTATTTCAAAATCATCACTTGAAAGCTCCTGAATAAAAACCCGACTAAGGGTAGTCTTTCCACAACCAATCTCGCCTGTTAATATTGCAGCCCCCTTCTGAGATTTTGTCGCGTATAAAAGCCTCATTAGTGCCTCTTCATGTTGTGACGAACGGTACAAAAAGCGAGGATCGGGAACATTTTCAAAGGGAAGGGTATTAAGTCCCCAATATTCTTCGTACAATTAAACGGTCTCCTTATTTTGCCCTTATATGACTCAATATTTAGGAAATTTAAATATTGAGGTTCTATTATGGGCTTAATCAAGTAAAACATATAATCACAGATTTCGACATCTAATCTGTTGTTGTTGTAAAGACAGCAAATTTGTTAATTTTAACCAGTCTTTAGATTAATACGAATAAGCGGTGAAAAATCTAATTACATACTCTATCTAATAAAACGTTTTGATTTGATCATAAATGGCATACCTTGTCAAACAATTTTAACCAGTAAGCCCTTTGTTTTATTATAGATAGCTAAAAGAATATGATTAATAAAGAACATCTGGAATTTGAAGAAGTTTGACTATATCTGAAGGAAATAACAGTTAATTTTGGATTTGACGTTTTACAAGGATTGTTATTATTCAAAAGTAATGATATCTTAACAAGTTATGGAGCTTTAATCTTGAAAATCGGAGAATATTGTTGATCAAAGTTGGAATTATCGGGGCGACAGCATATACAAGCTTAGAACTGATAAAAATTCTATTACGTCATCCTGAGGTTGATATAGCGTATCTTGGTTCCAGAAGAGAAGAAAATACAAAAATTTCTGACATCTTTCCGGTTTTTAGCAGGTACATTTGATAAGTCTTGTTCACGAATGGAACAGAAAGATGTACCAAAGGGTGTAGATATGGTTTTTGTTACACTTCCTCCTATGGTCTCCATGCAATATGTTCCGGGATTCCTGAATGCGGGTATAAAGGTAGTAGATTTGAGTGCTGACTACAGATTTCAGGAGAAATCTATATATGAAAAATGGTACAAAACTAAACATACGGATCCTTCGGGATTGGAAGCTGCAGTCTATGGTCTTTCAGAGATATTCAGAGAGGAAATCAAAAAGGCAACTTTAGTTGCAAATCCAGGATGTTATCCCACCTCTGCAATCATTGGTTTAGCTCCGTTGCTTAAAAAGGATTATGTTCACACCGATGATATAATCATCGATGCCAAATCCGGAATCTCCGGTCGGGGACGTGAGTTTAATGAGAATACCCATTATTGTGAATGTAATGAGAATATCGAGGCTTATAATGTGGGAGAACACCGGCATACACCAGAGATTGAAAATATACTTTCTGTAATTGGGAAGTCAGAGACGACAGTTTGTTTCACTCCGCATTTAGTTCCAATGAACAGGGGCATTCTTTGTACAACATATGTTAAAATGAAAAAGGAAATCTCTAGTAAAGAAATCATAACTCTATATAATGATTTTTATTCAGAAGAGCCTTTTGTTCGAATCAAGACAGATGGTAAACTTCCGAAGTCCAAAGATGTTGTTAATACAAATCTTTGTGAGATAGCAATCAGGATAGTTGGCACACGTGCTGTAATTTTATCTAGTATAGATAACCTGATAAAAGGTGCATCCGGGCAGGCAGTTCAAAACATGAATATAATGTACGGCTTTAATGAAACAACCGGACTTTTGTAGAATAGATTCTTAAATTTGCATTCCGGTTCAAAAATATTGTTTAAGAAACAGAATAAATGACTTCAAAAGTAAAGGTAAGGTTTCCTCCAAGTCCAACAGGTTTCCTGCATATTGGAGGAGCAAGAACAGCTCTTTATAACTGGCTTTTTGCCAGGCACAATAACGGGGAATTTATCCTGAGGATCGAAGATACTGACCAACAACGTTCTACCGAAGAGGCAACTCAAGCGATTCTGGACAGTTTGACATGGCTTGGTTTGGACTGGGATGAAGGCCCGTATCATCAGAGCGAGAGACTTGAAATTTACAGTGAGCACGTGGAGAAATTACTGAAAGAAGGCAAAGCTTTTCACGTAGATGATCCTGAGAAAGGCAGAGCGGTACGTTTTAAGCTGACAGGTGAGCTTACGAATTTTGATGATTTAGTTCATGGAAACATAAACTCCGACACCTCTCTCATTGAAGACTTCGTTATCCAGAAAGCAGACGGTTTTCCTACTTATAATTTTGCCTGCGTTGTTGATGATGGAGTAATGGGAATAACACACGTGATTCGGGGTGATGATCATTTGTCTAATACGCCAAGGCAGGTTGCCATTTATAAAGCTTTGGGGTTTGAATTGCCAAAGTTTGCACACATCCCGATGATTCTCGGAGAAGATGGCTCCCGTATGAGCAAGCGTCACGGGGCAACGTCTGTAACTGAATATCGCGAAAATGGTTATCTGCCGGATGCCCTGGTTAATTTTATAGCGCTTCTTGGCTGGTCACCCGGACATGATCAGGAGTTATTAACCAGACAGGAGATGACAGAGAAGTTTACCCTGAAACGAGTCAATAAGACCAGCGCACGCTTTGACTATACAAAGCTTGACTGGATGAACGGCAAGTACATTCAGGACTTACCGGTTGAAGACCTCGTCAGTAAATTGCGCCCATATATAAAAGATGCAAATCTGGATAATGTAGTATTTACAGATGAATGGTTGTACAAGTTGGTAGAATTATATAAGGAAAGGTTTAGAACATTGCCAGAGTTTGTAACGCTGGCATCCCCATTCTTTACTGATGAAATTGAATATGAAGATGCTGCAGTACAGAAACATCTGAAAAAAGGCAATCCTTCCTTGATAAAAGATGCTTATAAGAAACTAAAAGAAGTCAATGATTTTTCATCAATTACAGAATTAGAAGATTGTTTACGGTCGATAACAACCGAACACAGCGTTGGTTTTTGGCAAATTGGCACAACCAATAAGGGTTGCGATTATAGGTAAGAGTGCAAGTGCCGGGATCTTTGAAACTTTAGAACTGTTAGGTAAAGAAAAGACACTAAAACGACTGGAATATACAATAAATACTTTTTTGTAAAATGTAAATGACAATCAGAGCCTTCATTGCAATAGAAATTGATAATGGAATTAAAGACAGGCTATCTGAATACCTGAATCAGTTAAAGAAAACAGGTGCTTCTGTTAAGTGGGTTGCTCCTGAAAATATCCACTTGACTCTGAAATTTATTGGATATATAGAGGAGGAAACTCTTCCGGACTTGAATAAAATCATTAGTGATGCCGTCTCTTGTCTGGACTCATTCAGTATTAGTATAGAAAATATTGGTGCATTCCCAAATTTTAAGAAACCGCGTGTAGTTTTTGTTTGTGTACAGGATAAAGGAAATAATCTTCTAAATATCTATGAAAGGCTCGACAAGGGTATTGAAAGACTTGGAATAAAAAGGGAATACCAAAAAGTATGTCGGACATATTACACTTGGAAGAATTAAAACACAGAAAAATATATCCAAACTTACAGCGTTTAATCCGGACAAATTTCCTTTGGCCTTGAAAGGTAAGTTATATCTCTCTGATGCAAAGCAAGTTAACTCCAGCAGGACCAATTTATACGAAACTAAACAATTTTATGCTAAATTAAAATGAAAAAAGAAAAACCTCAAATATTCTCTAGATCACAACTGGGTTGAGCTTAAGAGAAAAAGTTGTAACAATTGGTGTAACTGACTATTTTATAGACGAACTTGGCGACCTGATAGACCTTTGCCTGCCAAAAGTTAATGAGGATATTCTTCTTGGTATTTCTTATGGTGAAATAGAATCCCTTGATGTTCTTCATGATTTAATGGCACCTTTAAATGGTGAGATTGTAAAGGTAAACTCAGATTTAATTACCACTTTACGGGCATTGCAGAAGAATCCATTTGATGATGGTTGGTTTATCAAGGTTAGGATAGCAGACCCTGAGCAACTTGATGCCCTTATGGATGAAGATGAATATGAAGAGTACAAGAAGAGTATAAGAAAAAAGGGAAAGAAGCTGTAAAGAAAAAAGTAAAGGCAAAGACAAAGGAAAAAGAAAAAGGGGAAAAGAAGGCAGAGAGGAAGAAAAAACCCGAGCGGAAGAAGAAGGCAGTGAGGAAGAAAAGACCCGAGAGGAAAAGAAGGCAGTGAGTAAAAGCAAGGGTAAGAAGAGGTAAATAAACTCCATTAAAAGAAGAAATATTACTTCCATTGACAGAATGTGCATGACTTAAAAATGCCTGATAAAAAACGTTGGAATATAGGAGATATATTTAAGGTTTTCCTGTTTTATTTCTTCATGATGCTGGTTGGAATACCTGTTTTCTTAAGAGTATCAAAACAAATATTCAGATTTGATTTAATAGAAGTATTTGGTCAGAACACTATACTCCTTAGTCTGTCTCTAGTTGTAAATATTTTGACCTGTCTTTATGTTTTCTATATTATTCGGGTAGGATATGGTTTGCCTGTAACATCATTAGGTTTTACAGTCCACAACTGGAAACGTGATGTGAAAATTGGCATTAAACATTATCTGATAGTTCTTCCTGTTATAATTCTAGCCGGCTTTGTAGTAGATTTCGTTCTAAGAATATTTGGTATAGTACCTGAACAGCAAGACATTCTTAATAAAATCCTGAATGAGGACTCTTTGGGAGTCCTTACTTTCATGTTTTTCTTTGGTATGTTAGCTGCACCTGTTGTTGAGGAGCTTCTTTTTCAGGGGGATTTCTTCAGCCGGCGGTAAGAACTGCTTTCGGCAAGTTAAAAGCCATCTTAATTAGTGGATTCCTGTTTGCTCTGGTACATTTAAATGCCCATGTGTTTTTGCAGATATTTATCCTGGGACTTCTGTTAGCTTATCTATTTGAGAAGACTGAATCGTTAATAGCACCAATAACTGTTCATATCTGCCACAATACTGCTACATTAGCTTTTTTGATTTCTTTTAAACACATTATGAAAAGTCATGTTTAAGGGCATTGATGAACAACTGAATATTATTAGACGCGGAACGGTAGAAATCGTCCGCGAAGAAGAACTCATCGAGAAACTGCAGAGATCAATAAAGGCCAATACCCCCCTGCGAGCTAAATTAGGCCTTGATCCTACCGCACCAGACATTCATATTGGAAATGCTGTCCCGATTCACAAGCTGCATAATTTCCAGGAACTTGGCCATACGGCAGTATTAATAATTGGAGACTATACTGCAATTGTAGGCGATCCGTCTGGCGTGAACAAAACACGTCCCCAACTTTCGCACGAGGACATAATGAAAAATACGAAAACGTACTTAGATCAAATAGGAAAGATACTGGATATAGACAAGACTGAAATCCGTTACAATAGTGAATGGTTTAAGGAGATGAAATTTACCGATGTAATTACATTAGCCTCCAAGATGACAGTTGCAAGAATGATGGAGAGAGATGATTTCTCGAAAAGATATAGTTCCGGAGTTCCCATAAGCCTTCATGAATTTATTATCCATTAATGCAGGGATATGATTCAATAATGGTGAAAAGTGATATAGAAATCGGTGGCACGGATCAGATATTCAGTCTGCTTGTTGGCCGTGATCTCCAAAGGGATAAAAGCATAGAACCTCAGGTAGCACTCACTACTCCATTACTGGAGGGAATCGATGGGAACAAAAAGATGAGTAAAAGCCTGGGCAATTATATAGGCATATATGAAGAGCCAAAAGAAATCTTTGGTAAAACAATGAGGATTGGCGACGATCTTATGCGTAAGTATTTTGAGTTGGCAACCGACATGACTATGGAAGGAATAGATAGTACATTAAAAGAGCATCCGCGCCAGGCAAAGATTGTATTGGGGAAGGCTATTGTAAGCCGGTATTACAATGAGGAAATAGCCCGGGAAGTAGCGGAAGAATTCGACAGAGTTTTTAAAGAACATAAACTTCCGGACAACATTGATAAATTAGAAATAAGTGCATCAACAAGCACATCTCATAAAATATGGTTAGTAAAATTATTGGTTGATCATGGCTTCGCAGCTACTAACGGAGAAGCAAGGAGGTTGATTTCTCAAGGAGGAGTAAGTATTGACAATCATAAATATACAGATCCGGCACAAGAAGTTGATATAAAAAGCGGAATGATATTAAAAGTAGGAAAACGCCGATTTGCAGAGATTGTTATAACTCAATAATATCTTTTAATTACCACATCTTTTCTCAATTTCTTTAAGTATTCTTTCCTCTTTTTAACAAATTCTTCTCTAAAGAGTATATTGCGAATTTCATTTTGTGCCTGCTGGAAGGTCAATGTTTGAGAGGGAATAGTCTCTTCTATCTTAAAGATATGGTGACCTAACGAAGAATCTATTATTGGGCTTATTTCACCCTCTTTCAATTTAGAAATTTTAGCAACCAGGTCTTTTCTAAATTCCTTTACTTCATCAGATTCCCACAAACCCCCTTCATCAGAATGAGGGCCTCGTGAATATTCTTTTGCCAGGCCTCCGAATTCTTCTCCATTCTTTAATCTATTTAAAATATCTTCCGCCGCAGATTTCGCATCTTCTTTAGTTTTATATCTGGAAAACATTAGCAATATATGCCTGAAACTCAAACTACCCTCTCTTGAGAACTCATCAGTGTTCTCCTGGTAATAACGCTTAATTCCTTTTGGTGAAATTATTATTTTTCTGTAAACGTTCTCACGCATGATTTCTTCGATTAATAGATCTTCCTTTAATAATGCCCTTTGTTTAAGGGGTTGATTCCCTGCTTGTGCGCCAGTTCATAATACTTATAAAGAGAACCTACTTCATCAACTGCACCCTGGATAAATGAATCAACATTCTTTTCAAGAGCCTCTTCCATTCCCGGATTTTCAAGCAAAAGCTTCTTTGCCTCCTGCACAAGTATTTTTCTATCAATTAATTCATCAATACCCTTAGAAATTATTTCGCGTTCTTTCTGTCGGAGCCCTTCTTCCCCATACTTTTCTCTGGCAATCTGGAAGGCATTAGCTACCTCTCTTCTAATATCAAATTCCGTAATTATTTCACCATTTACGATAACTCGTACGGCATTCAAATTATCAGCACTTGTTTGATATAAATAGAACAGTTGTAGAATGAAAAAAACCAAGCTTAATCTTAGAACCTTCAAATGTAATATTCCTCCTGCACCATAAAATGTAAGTTTTAACAGAATACAGTATACAAACCCGTCTATGATCTGTCATCTACCATTTTGAGTATTAATCTGCATATCCATGCGGCTAAGGTTTAGGATTTAACAAATTCGTTATGAAATCTGCTGAATCATGAGGCGACATCTTCTTTCCGGGCAAGGCAAGGTGCAATTCGTTATTAGCCACTACTTTTACCAGTTTCTTTGCATTTCTAAAGAGTGATTCTGCTTTCTTCAAACTTTCTACATGAAATATCACAGTACCATTTGTTCGTACGAGTGAACGGATATTAGAAGCCTGTGCCGCTACTCTTACTCTGCTTTCTATTAACAGGTTTTTAACCTGCTGCGGTATTTGACCAAATCTATCTGCAAGCTCTTTTTCCATTTTCTTTATCTCACCCTTAGAAGATAAGCGATTTATCTTCCTGTATATTTCTATTTTCAGCTTCATGTCAGGTATGTAGTCGTCAGGGAGATACGACTCCAGGTTTAAGTTTATGTGGACATCGTTGTAATCCGGAATTGGCTCATTCTTCGCCTTACGTATTACGACCTCAAGCAGCCTGCAAAACATTTCATAACCGACCGCTTCAATATGTCCGTGTTGTTCTATACCTAAAATATTTCCTGTTCCCCTTATCTCAAGATCCCGCATCGCAATCTTAAAACCTGAGCCAAGTTCTGAGAAGTCAATAATGGCCTTTAGTCTCTTCTCCGCTTCCGGTGTAACCGGCCTGTTCTTTGGTAACAAAAGGTAGGCATAGGCACGGTGTTTGTAGCGTCCCACCCTGCCGCGAAGCTGATGCAGATCCGCCAGACCAAACATATCCGCCTGATTAATAAATATAGTGTTTACATTTGGAATATCAAGGCCGGATTCTATTATCGTTGTTGATACAAGAATGTCGAATTTGCCGTTAACAAAATCTGACGTTTTCTTCTCCAGGAGTCTTTCCGGCATTTGCCCATGGGCTACAGTAATCCTCGCTTTCGGGACTATCTTCGCAATAGTATCTGCAATATGATTTATGTTTTTTACACGATTGTGTACAAAGTAAATTTGTCCATCACGATTTAATTCATGAATTATTGCACTCTTTATTACACCACTGTTAAAACGCAATAAACTTGTCTGTATGGATTGCCTGTCCTGTGGAGGAGTATTCAGAGACGATACATCCTTTATGCCCAGGAGAGATAAATGCAGGGTACGCGGGATTGGCGTTGCCGTTAACGTGAGGACGTCAACCGATTCCCTGAATTTTTTCAGTTTTTCTTTATGTTCTACACCAAACCTCTGTTCTTCATCTATGACTATCAGCCCGATATCTTTGAATGTAACATCTTTCTGGATCAACCGGTGTGTTCCAATAACAATGTCTACCTTCCCCTCTTTTAAATTCTCCAATATTTCCTTTTGTTCTTTTCGGGTCTTAAATCTGCTTAATACATCAATATTAATGGGATAGTCTGCCATCCTTTCAGTAAAGGTTCTATAATGCTGCTGCGCCAGTAAAGTTGTCGGCACCAGAACGGCTACCTGTTTACCATACATTACGGCTTTAAATGCAGCCCTGATAGCAATTTCAGTCTTGCCATATCCCACGTCTCCACAAATAAGCCTGTCCATAGGTTTTAATGATTCCATATCATTCTTAATATCTCTGGCAACCTGCAGCTGGTCCTCAGTTTCCTGGTATATGAATTCTGACTCAAACTTTCCCTGCCATTCAGAGTCTTTCGGGTAAGCAATGCCCCGTTTTGCCTCTCTGATTGCCTGCATGGAAAGGAGATCACTTGCTACATCCCGAACGGCCTCTTCTGCCATCTGTTTTTTTCTTTCCCACGTTCGTTTGCCTAACTTGCTGAGTTTTGGCTTGTGTTCTGAACCGCATACGTATTTCTGTACTAACTCAATCTTTGCGGCAGGCACATAGACCTTTGCCCCTTCATCGAATTCGAGTACAAGGAATTCACCATAACTGCCGTACTCATTATCATCGTTAAGCATTTGCATACCCAGGAACCTTGCTATGCCATGGCTGATGTGCACCACATAGTCTCCCTCTCTTACATCAAGAAAAGAATCGATAGCCTTTGTCGGTATTAATTTTTTCGGTTCCCTCCTCAACCTGTAGCGTTGGAATATTTCATGATGTGTAAGAAATGCCGTGGAGATATCTTCAAATAAGAAACCATGGTTGAGATGCCCTATCTGATACTCTGTGTGATTGGAAGGTGAACGTTTGCCTGCAATTTCCTTCGTAGTTCTATTTCTATTTGAAGCAGTCTTGCGGGAAACCGGTTGGGAATTAATGTCTGATGACAGGAGTTCGCTCAATCTCTGCTCTTCGGCCTGGTTGCTGCAGAAGATTATGGTGTTCCGGTACGAAGTCTTTATATCCTCGATCTTTTTAATTGAGTTATGGACATCATGATCAAAATAGTCCGGGGCTTTTATATTAAACGAAAATATGTTTTTGCGTTTAAGCGTTAAATTAGAAAGATATATCTTTCTAAAGTCCTTGCTCGATTTTACTATATGATTAAAAGAAAAAATCTTGCTATGAGACTCTAAGTTAACGCTTATGCTTTCTGCTTTATTTTCTATATTTTCATATTCCTTGAAAACAACCCACGAATTTTCTGGTATATAGTCAATGAGAGAGCCAGGACTGACTTTCTGTCCTGACGCTTTTGGTCGGGCAGGTTTATTTAATTGTTCAGTCTGTACACCTAGTATTTTGCATTCTTGTACTTGTCTCTCTGACAATTGAGTCTCCGCGTTAAACATTCGGATAGAGTCGATTTCATCTCCGAAAAACTCTATGCGGTAAGGCATTTCGCCGGCAACACTACTTACAGTATTACCTGACTGATGTTCTTGCAGTGAAAGAAAATGGAAAGATGTCTATAATCCCTCCTCTCAAGCTGAATTCT
>CAXGMX010000058.1:0-10471 GCA_964010955.1 uncultured bacterium | reverse complement strand
ATTTAGTCCATGAACCTGACTCATACGTCAGCACTCTTGCAATATTCTTAACTTCTCTTAGAATCGACTCAAAGAGGAATTGTAATTCATCCGCCCCCCCTTTTCCCTTCTTCTTACTAAAGGCCTCTGAACACTCCTGACAAATTAATTGTCCATATCGCTCTGTAGTTACCCCAGCTTCTATATCCTTATGAGGAATACTTTTTTTACACTTACCACATAATCTGATTTCGGCCATTATTACCTTTCTTATTTCAAGTTGTACTTTTCCAGTTTTCTGTAAAGAGTCCTTTCTCCAATCCCCAGTATCCTTGCGGTCTCTCCTCTATTCCCACCCACATATGCCAAAGTGTTCTTCATTATTTCCTTTTCCATTTCCTCTAATGTTATCCCAACAGGAAAAACAGGCCCGGTCAAAGCTGTTCTATTACTCTTATATATATGCTCAGGTATATCATCTATATCAAGTACTCCATTTTGATCGAAAACGATCATACTTTCAATACAATTTTTAAGTTCTCTGACGTTTCCAGGCCAATTATACCGGAAGAGAATCTTCCTTGCTTCCGGAGTTATATCTTTAATCTTCTTACCATTCTTTTTAGAGAATTCCTTAATAAACGTATCTATTAACAGGAAAATATCCTCCTGCCGCTCTCGCAAGGGTGGCAGTCTCAGGCATATAACATTAAATCTGAAGTACAAATCTTCTCTAAATTTACCCTCTTTGACCAGTGCTCCTAAATCTTTATTTGTAGCAGCTATTATCCTTACATCTATCTTTGTCGTTTCATTGCTGCCAACACGGACAATCCTCCCGTCCTCTATTACTCTTAACAGTTTTGCCTGAGTTGTAAGCGGCATATCTCCTACTTCATCCAGAAACAAAGTACCATTATTTGCATATTCAAATTTCCCTTTTCTTTGATTTAAAGCCCCTGTGAACGCACCTTTCTCGTGTCCAAACAACTCGCTTTCAAGTAAAGTTTCTGAAATTGCAGCAGAGTTTAATTCTACAAAAGGATTATTCTTACGCGGCCCATTGTAATGAATCGCCCTGGCTATTAATTCTTTTCCTGTACCACTTTCACCCACTACCAGGACGGTCGCAGTGGTTGAAGCAATCTGTTTAAGTATATTAAATATTCTATGCATTTGCTGACTATTGCCTATAATACCAGCAAAACCAAATTTTTCTTCGAGTTGTTTGTGCAATTCTATGTTACTTCTCACTATATCCTGTTTCTCTACAACTTTCTCAACTGCAGCCCTTAAAAGGTTTATGTTTATCGGTTTTAAAAGATACGTTGCCGCCCCTTTTTGCATTGAAACAACTGCGGTTTCAACTGTACCGTGACCGGTTATCAGGATAACTTCTGTGTCCGGTACCTTCTCTTTTATTTCCTTTAAAATTTTCATCCCGTCTATATCATGCATTACCAAATCCGTAATCACCACGTCTATCCTGTCTCTTCTAATTATATCGACTACCTTATTACCACTCTCGGCCGTTGAACATGTATATCCAACATTTCTCAAGCTTTCTGCTATCGCTTCGGCCTGATCCCTCTCATCATCAATTATTAATATGTTTGCATCCATAGTTATATTACTCTTCTTGAGATTTGCTATTTACCGGTAACTTTATTAAGAAACTACTCCCTTTGCCGTCTTCACTACGTATACTGATAGTACCCTTATTTTCCTCAATAATTCTCTTGGCAGCAGGCAGCCCAAGACCGGTACCGCTCTTCTTTGTTGAATAGTAAACCTGAAATATTCTATCAATTTTGTCTCTTTGAATACCAACTCCGGTATCGGTAATATCTATAAAAATGTCTTCACTGTTTCCATAGGTTCTCACTATAAGTTCTCCGCCTTCCGGCATTGCCTGTTGAGCATTAAGTATCACATTTAACAAAGCCTGCTTTATTACGTTACTATCCAGATTACATTTTGGCAATTTTGCATCATAGCTTTTAAGTATTCTAATAGAATTCTGCATGGCTTCAGGACTTATAAAATCGAGCACACTATCTATAACTTCATTAATATCACATTCCTCTAAATGAAGTTCATGTCTCTTTGCAAATCGCAGGAAATCACTAAGTATACTATCCAGCCTGCTAACTTCATTTTGCAGCAACCTAACTCTTCTCGATATTTTCGAGTCTTTCTCTATATTACTGTTTTGCAAATCTTCATTTAGTAATTGCAAATTTATGCTTATGGCATTCAAAGGATTCTTTATTTCATGTACTAATCCGGCAGCCAGCGTATTTAGAGAATCTAATTCAGCAGAATCTATATTATTCTTTGTCATCCGTTTCAGACTTTAAAGAAATACTTAAAAAATAAGCCAGGAAAGTAAATAGAAATCCTTTCCTGGCTTTGGTTTAAATAAACAAACAAAGATTTATGCCTGCGCTTCTTCAGCTTTCACAACATTTTGAGCCTGTAACCCCTTATTACCCTCTACAACTTCAAATTCTACACTCTCACCATCTTCTAAAACTTTGAAACCATTTCCCGAAATATTTGAATAGTGAACAAATACATCGTTACCGTCTTCCTGTTGAATAAAACCAAAGCCTTTTTTACATCAAACCACTTTACAGTACCTTTAATTGCCATTTCTGCTCCTCTTTTCTCATAGTACATTTACAAATATATAAAATAATGACTTGCCTGAAAAACCTTTCTTACATTCTTTTCTTACTTTACCTCCTATGAAGAATTTCTTAATGATTTAAACAAATAACAAGTCGTAATATTTTTCAACTATTATGTACTAGTTGTAGTTTGAACAGCACTTTCTTCCTTTAAGGCAGCCTTTCTGCTTAGCTTTAGTCTTTTTTGATCATCTATTCCTATCAATTTCACTTTAATTTCGTCACCCATTTTTACCACATCATCTACTTTCTCGATATAATCATTAGAAAGTTCAGAAATATGTACCAGGCCTTCTTTTCCAGGCATTATCTCAACAAAAACACCATATTCCTTAACTGAAACGACTTTACCATTATATATTTTTCCTATTTCCGCATCGTCTGTGAGCCCTTTGATATAAGTCTTCGCAAGCTCTACTGATTCCAGAGTAGGAGCTGAAATTATAATGGTCCCATCTTCTTCTATTTCCACTCGTGATCCTGATTCCTCTTGTATTTTCTTGATATTCTTGCCACCAGGACCAATAACCAAACCGATCTTCTCAGGATTTATTTTAATCTTAACGAGTTTTGGAGCATGAATTGAAATTTCGCTGCGAGGTTTCTCAATAGCAGTCAGCATTTCTTTCAGAATATGCATTCTACCTTCTTTCGCCTGAACAAGCGCATCTCTCATAATTTGCTCACTTATACCTGATATCTTGAGGTCCATCTGAAGGGCGGTGATGCCATCTTCAGTCCCGGCTACTTTGAAATCCATAGCCCCCAAATGATCCTCGTCTCCCAATATATCAGACAGAATTCGAACTTCATCACCCTCTTTTACTAATCCCATTGCTATACCGGCAACCGGCCGCTTCATCGGGATCCCTGCATCCATCATACAAAGCGTGCCGCCGCACACGGAGGCCATTGAAGATGAACCGTTTGATTCAAGAATGTCGGATACTATCCGTATGGTATATGGAAAGTCTTCGTAAGCAGGAACCATAGGCTCCAGGGCCTTCTCCGCCAGGGCTCCATGGCCTATTTCCCTTCTGCCAGGCCCTCGAATTGGCTTCGCTTCGCCTACGCAGAAAGATGGAAAGTTGTAATCCAGCATAAACTTCTTAGTATATCCTTCCATCAGGCCATCTACACGCTGTTCATCAATTGACGTCCCCAGCGTAGATACTACAAGCGCCTGTGTTTCTCCCCTCGTAAACAGAGCAGAACCGTGTGTCCGAGGCAGGAAGCTGACCTCACACGTAATCGGCCTTATATCTTTGAGACCTCTACCGTCTATTCTTTTATTCTCTTTAATAATCTGTTCCTGCACTGCTTCTTCTACAAGCGCACCAAAGATTGACTTAACCTTACCCTCTCTATCTTCATCATCTGCATCAGTACAACATTCTTCAATTAATTTATTGCGTACTTCTTTTAACGCCTTTTTACGGGCAAACTTTCCATTGACTACGGATTGCACCTTAATATCTTCATAAACCTTTGCCTTTATTTCATCAAGTAGCGCAGAATCTACTGTTGGCTCCTCATGCTCCTGTTTTTCCCTCCCGCACTTTGCAACCAGCTCTTTTTGCATTTGTACTATCTTTTTGATTTCTTCAAAACCGAACATTATCGCATCAACAAATTTATCCTCAGAAACCTCCTTTCCGGAAGCTTCTACCATCATTACAGCATCTTCTGTCCCGGAAACAACCAGATTCATCATACTGGATTCAAGTTCTGAATTTTTTGGATTGATTACAAATTCATCATTTATAAGACCTACCCGCACCGAGCCCGTAGGACCGTTAAATGGTATGCTGGATATAGCTACAGCCGCAGAAGCTCCTACCATGGAAATAACGTCAGGATCGGTTTCTTTATCTGCAGATAATACTGCCGACATTATCTGGATTTCATTTGAATATCCTTTCGGGAAGAGAGGACGCATCGGCCTGTCCGTCATCCTCATTGTCAATATTTCCTTGTTGGTGGGCCTGCTTTCACGCTTAAAAAACCCACCAGGAAATCTCCCGACGGAGTAAGTTTTCTCTCTATAATCAACCGTCATTGGGAGAAAATCAAAACCCTTCGATTCTCCACATACTGCCGCAACCAACACAACCGTATCCCCATAACGAACTATAACAGCTCCATCCGCCTGCTTAGCAACTTCACCGGATTCAATACTCAGGGTCTCCCCGCCAACAGTCTCTTCAACTTTACATTTCACTTTCAGATCCTTTCACCAACTAATTTAACGACGTATGCCCAACTTCTTTATCAGGCTCTTATAACCTTCTTCATTCTTTCCGTTAAGATACTTCAGTAACGTAGCCCTTTTACCAACCATCATAAGTAAACCGCGCCTTGAAGTGTGATCTTTCTTGTGATCTTTAAGATGATCACTCAGATGCTTTATCCGTTCTGTCAACAAAGCAATTTGTACTTCCGGCGAGCCTGTATCGGTATCGTGTACTTTATTACCTTCAATTATCCCTTTTTTCAGTCCTTTTTCTATACCCATCTCCATCTCCTATTTAAGAAGCTAATAATATATCACAAAGGTATTCAGATTGCCAATAAAAAACTTAGCCCTGATTCGCCTTAACCTTTGAAATAACAGCATTAACATACGATTCCGAGTCTTTTCTCGTTTCTACAAGGAACGTAATAACTAAGAAACTATTTACACAGGATATGCTGCTATATTTACCTTTCAAATCTTCAAATGTATACAATGTGTCAGTTTTAACATTATCTTCACCCCATGATTCTCTCAACTCAATGAAATTCTTAAAAGATTCCTCTGCAACTGACTTTTCAGGATATTTGACTATCAATATTTTGAAAGGCAAACTGCTCTTGTCAGATTTATAATCAGCAACTACTGCATCTGTCTGTTCACTTAGATTTAATACATTTCTGTCAATAAACCTGTCTGAAATGTAAATATTATCAAGGATTATCTTTTTGTGAAAATATTTTGAGCTTCCCTGAATATATCCGTCTTCAGGTAAATACATTAGAATAGCCGGCAAACTAGACTTACCGGCAGGTATATTCTCTACAATAGCGGTACCAATAAAAGTAATATCATCAGGGCTGACAGTCCCTCTGTAGGGCTCAAAACTCATGAAATACCTACCTTTCCATACCCACAGATAGTTTTCATATAACGAGGCTTCGTTTCCAATATTTACGCCTTGACCTGCTTTATCCTTTGCAAATATACCGTAGGCATCATCTGAACTGCCAAATTCCCAGATGTCCACCTTAACAGAATTATCAGTATCCTTCATAACATACACAGCTTTTGACACCTGAATAAATGAGTAAGACAAATAAACCTCTGCACCACCGTTGATGTATTCAAAAAGCCTATCTTTACCGGCATACACAGTCGGCTTTTCTTTTCTCTTCCAGTCTTCAACAGATACAGGAAAGAGGTCATTTTCCAGCATACCAATTTCGCTTGTCATTACCTGTGGCTGTATCCCTTCAACAACTATTGCAGAACGTCCATTTACAGGGCAAACCTTTTCACAGAAACCACATCCTATACATGCTTCTTCTCTTACGTAAACCCTTCTTATCTCTTTACCATTACCATGAACATATGTATTGAAATGAATTGCTTTTGTCGGAACGGGACAAACCTCTTCGCATACACCGCAACTGACATCCTCCCAATTCTTGTCCAGATCCGGTAATCGCGCGTAGCCTACCCACGGGATGCACCTGTTCCTGTCTATCCTGGCTTTTCCTATTGCCAGCCGTTTCTTCTTCTCTTTAGAAAGCCTGGTAATTGCCCCTGAAGGACAAACTCGTGTACACAGCACGCAATCATGGGCACAATATCCGATCCGTGGGATCAGCTGTGGGGTCCACATTCCACTCAAATCCGCCTCTAAAATTGTAGGATGCAGGCCATTTGTTTTACACACTCTCATACACTCGCCACATCTTATACACTTAGCCCGGAATTTATCTTCAGGGATTGAACCGGGAGGACGTATAATTCCAAGATCACCATTACTCTTCTTCTTCTGAAAGTTAAGTGATAGAAGAGGAGCTACCGCAGCGCTGGAAACACACGCCGTTATAAAACCTCTCTTTGTCAAGTTTACAGGGACTACCTGTTCCGGTGGCTGTTTAGATGTAAACCTGACTGCTCCTGTAGGACATATATCCTGACACTTCATGCATAAAATGCACTCACCTGCCTGTGTTTTCTTTCCCGTATCATCAATCGCCCCCATCTTGCAATCTACCGTACATTTATCGCATCCATCACAAATGTTCTGCCCCACAACACGCTTAAAAATAGACCAATCTGAGAACAGAGAAAACAGGGCACCTAATGGACACAGATTCCTGCACCAATATCTCTTATAAAACAAACCTAAAGATATAATAGCAGAAAGTACTATCAGGGAAATAAAATGCCCTCTGAAAAACGGCGCATGCCTGGCAAATAACGCTTCATTTATAAAAATATGGACTTTATCGCTTACAAAACTTATCAGATAGAATTTATGAAGGAAGTTGAAAAATGAGTTGATTAGAGAAACGAGATAAGGATGGATAACAATTGTATATGCATTTGTGGCAATACTGATTGGATCAAACCATCCAACCATCTGATGGCCTATAAACAGGCTCAGGAGGAGAAAGGCCAGTATATAATATTTCAGCCGTTTGGCATCATAAATCTTATATGAAACCCTGTTTCTTTGTTTCTTCAGTAAACGATCTGAAATATCAAGTGTTGTCCCGAGAGGACATATCCAACCACAGAAGAAACGGCCTAAAAATAGAGAGGCTGCCAGTACAATAATAGCCGGCCAATACCTTACTATAAATTCCTTTGCCGCTACCATTGCACCAATTGCAGAAAGCGGACTCATACGGAGAAAGATATCTACCGTTCCATCCTTTTCTGCAATGGGGTCTGCATATATTAACAGACAAATGAATACAATAAAAACAAGTATTTGTACCGCCAGCCTGATCTTGTAATTTATTGAACCTTTTTTTATATTTACATTACTATTCCCTGTCATTCTTAAATCTTTTTATCCGACACTATCTAAATTGTTATTTCTCCAAAGCCTCTTAATTTAAAATCAATCTCTCCCAATCCCGCTTCATACGACTCCCGGATAAAACCTATATCACGGCCATGATAACCAAACATGGTGGCACCGTATGAATCCACTGCCACAGGATCAACACAAAACACTAATCTTCTGGCATTTTCATAATTGTTGTCAACATCCTCCAGCCTTCCACCCGTAGGACCATTTCGTTTTAAGATTCTGAATGCGTCAAGAACAGTAAGATCAACCTTCACAACTTTATTAATATCTGCTATTTTTGGATGTATATCCTTGTGTATCGAACCTCTGTTACCACCTATCATTCCCATAGTATTCTTAAGTGCCATAGATAAACGTGAAGTACTATGCTGCTTTGCTATAGGAACATTTATCAACACGTCAGCTTCATCCTGATATATAAACTTCTCATAAAAAGGCCATGAATCAAGTAGCTTACCGCCAGGTATCTTAGAATCCTTAAACAGGCTCTCGTTAACAAACCTAACTTTTGCCCCAACCTCTTTTGCAGCCTTTTCGATCCCGCTATTTATATATGAAGGGCCTGGATTCTTTGCGCAGGTATGATCAAGCACGCTCACTCTATTCGCCCCGGCTTCTATACACATTTCAGCCAACGCAGCAACAACAAAGGGATTTGTATTTACTGCATACTCAGGCCGCCTGTCCCATGCTATGTTAGGTTTGATAACAACATTATCACCCCTTGAAACTAACTTGTCCATTCCGCCAATGGCTTTAATACCTCTACTCACCATTTCTCTTATTATGGAGCTTTCATCATTTCTCTCAACAATATCACCATGTACTACAACCAGTTTCTTTTTTAAACTATTTTCTTTAAACGTCTTCAGTGACCTTGGCCTTTCAAACGAACTCAAATACGAGAGGCCATAAAGCCCTGTTCCGACTGCAATACCAGCCTTAAGAAAAGTTCTTCTTGAAATATTATCTTTCATAATATGCGAGTTTAATATTTTTACTTGAGGATGTTTGTAGAGAAGAAATCAATTGTAAAATGGCGTGTATTCTATGCTTTTTTCCTAATCAAACAAAGCATCCACAAACTTGTCTGCATCAAATTCCTGAATATCATCTACACCTTCACCAAGTCCAACATATTTTACCGGTATATCTACCTCCTTACGCATACCCAGAATAACACCGCCTTTTGCGGTCCCATCAAGTTTTGCCAGAAATATTCCAGTAATATCAACTGCACGTTTAAATAATTTTGCCTGTGAAATTGCATTTTGTCCTGTCGTGGCATCCAGAACCATTAACACTTCATGAGGAGCATTCTCAATCTTTTTCGATATTACCCGTTTTATCTTTGACAACTCATTCATTAAATTCTCATGAGTGTGTAAGCGTCCGGCAGTATCAACAATCAAGACATCTATTCCCCTGCTCAAACTGGCTTCAAGTGCATCAAACGTCACTGCAGCAGGATCTGCACCGGCCTGATGCTTTACTATATCGGCACCAATCCTTTTACTCCATATATCCAGTTGCTCCGTAGCAGCGGCACGAAAGGTATCACCTGCTGCCAGCATAACTTTCTTGCCCTGTTTTACAAATAAATTGGCAAGCTTTGCGATAGACGTTGTCTTGCCAACACCATTAACGCCTGCAATCATAATCACAGTTGGAGATGCAGATGCGATTCTCAATGCAGAATCCCCATTCCTGAGGTTTTGCTTGAGGTCCTCTTTTAAGAAATCGTAAACACCCGGTGTATCTTCAATCTCTTTAGATTTCCAGGCATCTCTAATATCCTGAACAATCTTAGTCACCTGGCTAACTCCCACATCTGACTCAAGCAAAATAGCTTCCAGTTCATCAAGAACACCTTCATCAATTTTCCTTCTAAACGACAATAGATCTTTGAATCTGGAGGTTATCTTGCCGCGTGTTTTTGCCAGACTGTTTTTTAGCTTCTGAAATGGAGACCAAGATTGGTCTTTTACGTCTTCTTGTTTCGTTGTAACCGATTTCTTTTTTGAAAACCAACCCATAATTTAATCTGTGCAGAAGTCGTGTTTTGATATTCCGGTATAACAAACTGGAGGGCGCCATAAGAGTTCCCATGCAGAACGCGAGAGTCAGAGAAACTGGAGCAACCACATAACTTTATTAAAATACTCTCTTAACTCAAAACACCAACCAGATTGTCATGCCTTTCCTTAATCTTGTCAACCAAACTATCATCTATTTTTATACTTCCTAACTTAGCATCTGGTTTTCGTTCACCATGACAGTCCGAACCACCGGTAATTACAAGATCGTATTTTTTTGCTATTCGCTTATATCTTTTTATAGCTTCTGGCAGGTGTGATGGACAATATACCTCTATCCCTTGCAAACCATATTCAACCATCTCGGGAATCAGCATATCTCTTTTGGTAATGCCAGGATGTGCAAGAACAGGAACACCGCCTGATGAAATGATAAGCTCGATAGCATCTTTTAATGTCAGTGTTACTTTAGGTACATATGCAGGTCCATGATCAGACAGGTACTTTTGAAAACTTTCCCTAATATCGCGGCAATAACCTTTTCTACACAATACGTCAGCAACATGCATACGCCCGGGTGACCCCATCTCTAGCAACATCGAAGACTTCCTGATGCTCTATATAACACCCATACCTCTAAGCATACTGGTTATCTTCTTAATTCGCTCAACTT
>CAXGMX010000057.1:0-10506 GCA_964010955.1 uncultured bacterium | reverse complement strand
CTATTTTGATGAAACCATTATCAGAAACAATGCCGACGTTACTGTTTGTTTTCACAAAAGTAGCAGAGGCCTCAGATGTTGTATGAGTGGTCTGGGGCTTTATTCGAAATTCTCCGGATCTTAAGAATATGACTGTATTT
Source organism: uncultured bacterium (assembly GCA_964010955.1). Lineage (GTDB taxonomy): Bacteria > Planctomycetota > Brocadiia > Brocadiales > Scalinduaceae > Scalindua. The sequence continues at coordinate 10,366 of CAXGMX010000057.1, read as the reverse complement.
TGGTAAATTAGTCCTGCTGGCCAGAATTTTTGTTACTGTTAAGGTCTGAAATACTATATGGGTGACTAATTTCTATTTCTGTTTCTTTTATATCTTTTTGTATCAACACACGAATGTCTGGCGGGGCTTCCAGGTATTTGTCGTATTTATATACGGTTTCTGTATTAGTGTCGGTATTGAAACAAGAAACAAGCAGTGCCATAAATAAAAAGATAAAACACAAACCAAATAAGACGAATTTAACCTTTGAAGTAACTATGAACAATTTATTGGTTCCTCTTTCAGAGAGTTATTATCAGTCATATTATCTTTTAACTTCCAACTTTCGTATAAATTACGCGTTGTATCTTTATATCTTTCATATTCACTGAAAATACAACCACAATACGATTGTCTATATAACATTTTCTTTTTGCGATCTCGTGGCTGCATTCACATAGATGCCTGTAGTCCTTATATTCGAAAGAAATGCCAACTTCCTCTGATATTTGTTCACCGATCTCTTTGATCTTCTCATGATCTTGTTGTTTGCTGAAAAGTAACGTTGAACAGAATGCATCGAATCCTTTTTCTTTTCCATAATTGGCGGTATTTCTAAGCCTTAATCTATAACAATCTTCACATCTGTTATTTCCTTCATAGTCAACTCCCTTCAGGTATTCCCTTAATCCATATTCCTCGCAATAATCTATTTTTATCGGATCACTTTCCTGGAATATGCGCATTGCCTTGAGTCTTTTTCTGAATTCCAATAGGGGGTGGATATTAGGATTGTAAAAATAACCATGAACATGGATTTTCTCTCTTCTTAACTCTTCAAGTGGTGCACAAAGACAGCCTGCACAACAAATATGTAATAAAAGATTTGTCATTTAATCAAAAGAAAGTAGTTTGTTTTTCAGTAATGGCCTTATGGCCCATATATTCATATGCCAGTTGTGTTGCAACTCTACCTCTAGGTGTTTTGCTCAAATAGCCCTTCTGAATCAGGTAAGGTTCGTAAACTTCTTCTATCGTATCTTCCTGCTCATTTACGGAAACGGCAATTGTCTTCAGGCCAATAGGCCCGCCTCCATGTTGAATTATCGCCTGTAGTATTTTTCTGTCTAAGTTTCCAAAGCCGTCATTGTCCACACCCAACATATTAAAGCCTAACTTTGTAATACTCTCTGTAATTTTGTTACTGCCTTTTACCTGTGCAACATCCCTGATTCTTCTAATGAATCTATTTACAATCCTTGGTGTGCCCCTGGAGCTTTTTGCAATCATCTCGGCACTTTTGTCATCAATTTCTATTTTCAGTATTTTTGAAGATTTAACGGCAATCTCCTTCAATTCCTTCCATGGATAGAAGTCCAATCTTTCCAGTACGCCGAACCTGGCGCGAAAAGATGGTGTTAACAGCCCTTCGCGTGTAGTTGAACCTATAAGTGTGAAATTCGGGAGATTAATTTTGACAGACCTGGAGCTCGGGCCCTGGTCAATCAAGATATCAATCGAATAGTCTTCCATTGCCGAATAGAGATATTCCTCTGTAGTTTTGTTCAATCTGTGAATTTCATCTATAAAAAGAATATCTCCCTGCTTCAAATTAGTCAGTATGCCGGCTAAATCGCCAGGTTTGTCAAGCACAGGGCCTGAGGTAGCTTTGATGTCTACATTGATTTCGTTGGCAATGATTTGTGAAAGCGTTGTCTTCCCTAATCCTTGCGAGCCTGAAAACAAAATATGGTCAAGCACATCACCTCTTTTTTTTGAGGCTTCAATATAAATATGCAGATTTTCTTTTATTGACTCCTGTCCAATGAAATCAGTAAATCTTTTTGGCCGCAGTGCGATATCAAGTGTCTTATCTTCAGGATCAACATCGCTGGAAAGGAAATTGTTGTCAGACATTTTTAAGGTACCATGATTTTTGTTAATAAAATAACTATCACCCAAATTGAGCGATTTGTGTAGTCGCATCCTTTAGGTTGCGTAACTTACGAGAAATTCACAGCCACCCATAGGATGCCGAGAAACGCAGGCTAAAGCCTGCAGCTACTTTAATATAGAAAATAAAATCGCTCAACTAAGTATCAGTAGATTATACACGGCTTAAAGCTTCTTTGATAAGCACTTCTACACCATCTGAGATATCAATATTTCCGGAAGCTGAGTTTACGGCTTTTTCTGCTTCGGGCCTTGTATAACCGAGTGAAACCATCGCCATTATCGCATCTGAAACTATCGCCATCTTCTCTGTTTCAGCAGAAGATACTGTTTTAGGTGAAATACTTTTTATCGTTTCCTTTAACTCTAATATTATTCTTTCAGCAGTCTTTTTTCCTATTCCCTTGATATGCTGCAGAGATTTAGGGTCATTCCCAACAACATATTTTTCAAATTGGCTTACGGAACTGCTTGATAGTATCGTAAGTGCCATGTTTGGGCCTACACTGTTAACTGAAAGAAGCAAATTAAACAAGTCTCGTTCTTCCAGCGAAGAAAACCCATAGATTTTTAATTCATCATCTCTTATTGAGAGTTTTGTATATAATTTAGTGCTCTCTTTATTTGAAATCTTCTCAAATGTTGATAGTGGTATGTGTATTTTATACCCAATACCGTTGGTTTCAATTGTGGCAGTAGTAGGTGTTTTATGTACTATATTACCATGAATATAATCAAACATTAAATCAATGTTAAATGAGTATGCAATATCATATTATAAAGGGGATTTAAACTGTACTGTGTCTGTGAAATAACCAAAAACAGCTATACGCTTTATAATAGTGGAATATTTAGGTACTTTAGCAAAATTCGTGGGTGAGATAACTAAAGAAGCCCGTCATTAGTTTCATGAGATTTGTTAAATGCGCGGTTTGATCTTAAGTTTATATCAAAAATTTATTCATCGTCGTTTCCGCTACAAAGTTCCAAACCAAGCTTATCAAACTGGTCGTTTATTTCATCAATATCTGCCTGCTTAAAACCCTTTTGACCCAAGAGTTCGGTTTCTGTTTGAGATACTAATTCGCCTATTGTCTCAATCCCCATCTTCTCAATAACCTTTCTGCAATGTTTGGAAAGGTCCGTTTCTGAAATTGGTGTTGACAAGTTGTCCTCGTTTCCGCCGGTATCATCGTCAATAAACATATCATTGTGTTTCATTTCATCAACGGCTTGCCCAAGACACAGGCCTTTTTGGTTAAGTATATTTGTTATCTCTGTTAATGAAGTTTCACCAAAATTTTTATATGATAATAGTTCAAGTTCGCTTACTTGTGTTAAATCTGCAAGAGTTTTTATATTCATACGTTCAAGGCAATTTTTGCTTCTAACAGATAGTTCGAAATCAGAGATTGGAATGTTTAAGACTTCGATTTCTATGTCTTCTTTCTTTACCTTATCATCATCGTAAAGCATATTTATGCCGGCTTTTGCATCTTTGAGATAAAGCCTTGCAGTTTCGTGATTCGGATATGATTGTAAGACTGTTTCATAGCAAGAAACAGCTTTTTCATAATCATCGTTGTCTTCATATATAAGTCCCAGGTTAATCATTGCATTAGTGTGTACAGGGAATTCTTCAATACATTTTTTATAGTATTCGAGTGCTTTTTCATCTTCTCCGCTAAGATCAAAATCGTAAGCAAGTCGAAATAAGGTGTCAGGGTGTGAGGGATTAATTTCCAGTGCACGATTATAATGTGTTAAAGCGTCTTCATCTTCGCCAAGATCATCAAGGCAGTGTGCCCATTGGTAGTGAAGGTTGGCTTCGCCATCATATGCTTTTTGAAAGTTTTTCAATTGATTTTAGCGCGCCTTGGAGGTCGCCAGACATTCGTTGTGTTTCAGCGATATCTATTAGTATCTCAAACTCTTTTGTATCTGCCTGTTTTGACCGTTCGAAGTAATCGATTGCCTTTTCATAATCTTTAAGTTCTTGATGGCATTTACCAAGAAAGTAACATGCAATCTTACGGGACTTCAGTTCGGTAAGTATTTCTATAGCTTCCTCCTGTTTCCCAGCAATCCAGAGACATATACCCAAGATTAATGTGTTCTCCTTTGCCTCTGCATCGTTAGTATTTTTGATAGAAGACCTGAGTGTATTGAGTTTTTTTTCCAGTTTTTCATAATTCTCTTTAGTTGTATAAATCTGTTTTTTTAATGTGTTTATGCTCTCAATAGTTAATTCGTCTTGAGAAAAAGTTTCTTTGAAATCCAGTTCGCTGCTTACCATTAACTTTGCTCCCTTAATTTAAATAATTATGCTCTTAGTAAGAAAATCAGAATTCTGTAATTTGTGCTATTGCCGATAATAAATGTTGGCAATTGGAAGGTGTCATAAGTTTAGACAAACCACCTAGAATGATGTAAATAATATATATCAAATATATTTTAAAATGCAAATGAAAATTTGTCGGAAATTAAAGGTTTGACTAATACTTATGACTATGATATAGATAACTTTACACCTTCTATTACTCGAGATTTTTCCAGAATCATGCCTTTCTTGATAAACTTTAAAGATATCCTCAATTTTTCTTTTAAAATAGATTGATTTACCATGAAAAACAAGCTTGAGGTAAAAGTAAATAACCTGGTCTTTGGAGAAAAACACCCATTAGTCTTGATTGCAGGGCCGTGTGTAATTGAAACAGAAATGGATTGTTGCCGTATTGCTGAAAAATTGAAAGATATCGCCGACAAGGCAGAGATTCCATTTGTTTTCAAGGCTTCATATGATAAGGCAAACCGTACCTCCGTAAAGTCTTATAGAGGTCCAGGTATTAAAAAGGGTATTAAGATTCTATCAAAGATTAAGAAGCAAATCGGAGTGCCTGTCCTTTCAGATGTTCATTGTCGTAGCGAAATTGATATGGTAAAGGATGTCTTAGATGTCATCCAAATACCTGCATTTCTTTGCAGGCAAACAGATTTAATTATGCATGCAGCAAAAACTGGAAGGCCCATAAACATAAAAAAGGGGCAGTTTTTAGCCCCGTGGGATGTAAAGAACATAGCAGAAAAGGTACTATCAACAGGCAATAAGAATATAATATTTACTGAAAGAGGCACAATGTTTGGTTATAACAATCTAGTATCTGACATGCGTTCTATCGTCATTATAAGGGAGATGGGATATCCTGTTGTTTATGATGCTACACACAGTATTCAATTACCCGGCGGAAAGGGTTCGTCCACTGGCGGGCAGAGAGAAATGATTGGGCCTTTGGCAAGTGCTGCTGTTGCCGTAGGTTGTGATGGGTTATTTGTTGAAACACATGAAAAACCCGGAAAGGCATTATCGGATTCTGCGACAATGCTACCGTTAAGGCAATTAGTACCCTTGATAAAGAAAGTAAAAAAGATACGAGAATCTTTATAGAGTGATTTACCCTGCACAGCTCTTTCTTATTTGATTTTAGACATCACGATTGCTTCTGACTGGTATTGTCAGAGCATGAAATTGACGGATATAGATTGATATGCAAAAGAACGATACCTTAGGTGAATTAATCGAAATAGTAAAAAACCTGGGTAAAATATACGACGAGGAAAATATAAGTGTTAATATCGATTTTGATCCAAACGATGGTATGACTATTGTTAAATTTCAAGACACAAATACCGATGAAAATACCCTCTTTATAAATTCAAATAATAAAACGATAAGCGGTATTGATGCTACTAAATTCTGGCTGCCAGACTATTCCAACACACAGAAAGCAAATAAGAGGGTTCTCAGGTTTCTTAAGGGCAAGGGTTATTCTTCTGTAAACATAACCTACAGGAAAAAGTAAAATTGTCGTATTTCATCACGTGAGAGCGTTTCTGACCTTTTCCGGTATGGCTATTGGTTTTCTGTTTATATCCAGACATGCAAGGAGGGTGGAACCTTCTGCAATCAGTTTTTTCTTCATTATTGCGTCTGATCTCATAACAAAATTCAATTCTTGCATGTTTCATCTTTGACAAACACGTTTTTATGACAAGTAGATCATCGAACATTGCCGGCGCTCTGTATTTACAATGCGCTTCCGCTACAGCCAGGAAAATATTCTCCTTCTCAATCTCTGCGTATGAGATTCCGTGATTTCGCAGGAATTCTATCCTGCCCATTTCAAAATAAACAAAGTAGTTAGAGTAATATACTATACCCATCTGGTCTGTTTCCTGGTACCTTACTCTAACGTCAATTTCATTACATTTCATAATACAGAAACTGGTATCTGGATATAACAAAAATAAACTCCCTTGGCTAAAAGGGGGGTTAGGAGAGGAATTATCAGCTTCTAGCATGCGATTTCAATTCACAAGCATTTGAGTTTATGGTCTAGCTGCCTTGAGGAATGAATCACTGTAAATCTGCTTATTAAGAAGCATTTCTGCGCAGATTGCAGCGTCCATGAGTTCTGTATCAAGTACATCCATGAGTGCAGTGTCCATACCTGCAGCAATGGCCATCGTTAAGAACGTTCTGCATATTAAAGACTTTTCCTTCGTTCCCTGCGCCAAATTACTTAAACCAACAGTAATGTGTGGTGAGGGGTCAGAGATAAGCTTTATCTGATTAAACACTTCCAGCATATAAGCCGGTTGTTTCTGGTCAACGGTTATCGTGAACAAAATAGGATCAATATAGATTTTGTCCATATCCACATCATGTTCCATCGCTTTTCCGGCAATCTCAGCGGCTATCTCAATACGAGTGTCTACATTCTGGGGAATACCATCCTTATTCATAGTAAGACAAATCAACGCCGCGTTATGCTGCTTTGCAAGCTGCATGTATGTGTCGAGCACTTCAGGATCACCTTGAGCAGAATTAATCATAACATCATTCTTTATTACCTCTAGACCGGCCTTAATGACATCCAATTTCTGGCTGTCTATTGCAATAGGTGTTTTTACCGCTTCCTGCGTCGACTCCACCAGCCATCGCATGGCATCCTCCTGGTCCGCAGCAGCAGTACCAACGTTTATATCCAGATATGTAGCGCCTGCTTCAGTCTGTTTTTTTGCCAGTTCATGGATTACAGAGGGATCTCTCTCTTTTATAGCCTTCTTTACATCCATAAACTGTCCATTTATTCTTTCAGCCAGGGTTATCATCATCATCTCCTTCTATGTAAGATTTTCAATATGTCTTTTTTACAATTGAAACTGCTTCAGGGTGGTACATCCTGATTATGTCGACACCGGATTGAATCAAAGTTGTGGCGGTAATTGCTTCCCACATTATTCCTCGATCAGCAAAAGATCCCCATTGAGGAGCTTCGTCGTCACTGGCCTTTGATTCTTTCGCACGCCATGATTCGTGACCAACATCACAAATAACCGGGGTTGCCATCTGATGGTCTCCTGACAATCCTGCTATCCTTCCTCTTTCATGGATTGAGTAGCAGTACTCAATACCATAACCAAGGGCACCGGTAGTCTGAAACATTACAATTCTATCGGTTGGAAATCCCAGATCGGTTACCAGGATGTTGATTTGTTTCCCAATGTTTATGTCTACAGGCGCTTGTGTTATCAGGTTGTGTCCATCTGCAAGACATACGGCAGTAATTGTTTTGTAATTTTCCTGCGTAGCGCCTCCAATGAGACATTTTTCTCCCTTTGTGGCCTCACTTACCTTTGGTAAGATTTCATTTGTCCTTTTCATCATTTTCACAACCCCATATAATAAGAGGTATATCAACAGCTTCCAAGATGGACTTAACTGTGCTTACTGTTTCATCGGCACCCTTATTTGCTCTATCCGGATGTATTCCGTCAAGTTTTAGACAAATTAAGTCAGCACCGTACTCCTCAGCACATTTTTTTGCCCAGTTAGCAGGATTATTAACAACATCCTCATAGTGCTTCAAAAGTGGTTCAGGCCAATCTTCAGGTGGTATGTCATACACATCCATTGCAATTGCCGGCTTATGTCCGGGACTTCCATCAAAATCCATAAATGGAAGACTGTTTGCCCCGCCGATGGTCACAGTTTTTCCCCTGGTACCACCTTCTTCTTTAGTTGCTCCAATAGTGACTTCTTGTACTACTCCTGTCCATTTTTCTACTACATTTGCTATTTCCATTGTTTTCTCTCCAGACTAAAATGTAATCATTTATCAGTTGAAACCAGTACAAATTGATTCATTAGATTTCTAATTTCGCTATAAACTGTATTTTCTTTACTTATTTCTAACAATGATTCACCAGAAGTAATGTGTTCAAAAATCTCGTCATCAAATGGTAATTTAGCAGAAACCTCAAGCCCTGACGCGGAAATTTCTGCTTCGACCTTTTCGCTAACTCCTTTTTTTGGAACTTTACACATTACGTATATACTTTCTTTTATCTTTATGGGCAGACTCTCGATTAATTCCGTTATTCTTTTCGCTGTGCGTACACCTATGATTGTAGATTCAAATGCAATTATGAGAAGATCAACATCATTCGTAGTCCTGCGTGACAGGTGTTCCATGCCGGCTTCGGTATCAATAACTATAAAAGGGTAACTCTGTTCAGCTTTGTCAAGATATTTACGAAGTATGTTGTTGGCATAGCAATAACATTTTGGCCCCTCAGGCCTGCCCATCGTAAGCAGATCAAATTTGTTTTCCTCGACTATGCAATCTTCAATACAGTATTCTATATATCTTTCCTTTGACATAGATGCTGGAATATCCACTCTTTTTTCAACTACGTCGTCACGTATATCTGCAATGGTTCCTTTTACGTCTACTCCTAATGATATTCCCAGGGATGAGTTGGGGTCAGCGTCTACCGCCAGTACAGCTTTTCCAAGTTCCTGTGTTATATAACGTATTATCAGGGTTGCGGTGGTTGATTTACCTGTGCCACCCTTTCCCGCCATTGCTATAGTATATGACATTTTAATTTGTTCCTGTTAATTGTATGTTCTGTGCTGATAATTCTTTCTGTACTGAAGGAAATGCATCAAGATTAGTATGCGGAAGAAAATTTGCAGACATAAACTCTTCCATGTACTTCTGGTTTCCCATAAGATCGAAATATGTCATCCGTGAAGCGATATTTTGAACAGTTTCAAACGCATCTTCTGATAATAAAGCCATCTTAGCACCAGTTAATGATGTATTGCCAACAAATTTTATCCGTGACGTTGGCATATCGGGCAACATACCGATTGTTATGGCATTTCTGACATTAAGGTAATTTCCAAATCCACCGGCAAGATAGACACAATGTACATCATTTATGTTTAGGTCCATAGACTCTATCAGGAGTGAGACTGCAGCATAAATTGCTCCCTTTGAACGAATCAGATTTGCAATATCGGCTTGTGTTATCACTATTTCACTATCTACGCCTGTTTCTTCCTTGCCAACTAAAACAAATTCATATTCGTCATCTTTTTTCCTCAATTTGTCTGCTTTTATTCCTTTTTGAAAATTTCCGGATCTGTCAATAATCCCGCTACGTAACATCTCCGCAATACAGTCTAACAAACCGGAACCACATATTCCTCTTGGAGGAATATTTCCGATGGCAGAATAGCTTACTTCGAAATCCTTTGTGATGTGCATTATTTCAATAGCGCCTTTTGACGCTCTCATTCCATGTCTGATACCACTGCCTTCAAAGGCTGGCCCGGCAGAAGCAGAGCAGCAGACCATCCATTCCTTATTACCCAGTACAACTTCGCCATTAGTTCCTATATCGATCAAGAGTGTCGGCATCTCCTCCCTGTCCAGCCTTATAGCAGTAGCTCCCGATGTTATATCTGCACCTACATAAGCTGCGACACTTGGAAGTGTGTAGAGAAGTCCACGGTTGTTGATGTCTATACCCAGTTGAATAGCCCGTATAGGCGGAATAAAGTTGGCAGTGGGTATATAAGGTTCTTTTCTGATACGTTCCGGATCCAGACCTAACAGGAAGTGGTGCATTGTAGTATTGCCTGCACATACAATAGCCGTTATATTTTCAAGATCAATACTGTTTCTTTCCACTAAGGTTGAAATAAGTTTATTTATATCTGTTACAATAGATCTTTGCATTTTGTCAAGCACATTATTTTGTATTGCATATATTATCCGCTGAATATAGTCCTCTCCGAATTTCATCTGAGTATTATAAACAGCTTCTGAGTCAACTACCTTCGAGGTTTCCAGTTCAAGCAGGCATGCAACTACAGTTGTTGTTCCTACATCAATTGCAACACCATAGTTAATATTACTGGTATCACCCGGTTGCACATCTATAATTTCCAATATCCTTCCACGATGTCCTAATGTCACTGTTACTGTCCAATCATTTTGCCTCAGTACTTCAGGGAGTTTTTTTAATATACTATAGCCGGTCTGCATAACGTTAAGTTCTACTCCCTGTTTCATCATTA
>CAXGMX010000056.1:0-10619 GCA_964010955.1 uncultured bacterium | reverse complement strand
TTAACTCAAACACAACCAGATTGTCATGCCTTCCTTAATCTTGTCAACCAAACCATCATCTATTTTTGTACTTCCTAACTTAGAATCTGGTTTTCGTTCACCATGACAGTCCGAACCACCAGTAATTACAAGATCGTATTTTTTTGCTATTAGCCTATATCTTTTTATAGCTTCTGGCAGGTGTGATGGACAATAAACCTCTATCCCTTGCAGTCCATATTCAACCATCTCGGGAATCAGCATATCTCTCTTGGTAACGCCAGGGTGTGAAAGAACAGGAACACCGCCTGACGAAATGATAAGCTCGATAGCATCTTTTAATGTCAGCGCTACTTTAGGTACATAGGCAGGGCCATGATCAGACAGATACTTTTGAAAACTTTCCCTAATATCGCTGCAATAACCTTTTCTACACAATACGTCAGCAACATGCATACGTCCGGGTGACCCCTTCTCCGCAACATCGAAAACTTCCTGATGATCTATATTAACACCCATACCTCTAAGCTTACTGGTTATCTTCTTAATTCGCTCAACTCTTTCAAGACGCAGCTCAGCTAATTTTTCCAGTAGCATACTATTCTTTATATCTAAAAAGTAACCTAATAGATGAATATCAACAGGGGGATAATAAGAAGATAGTTCTATTGCGGGAATAATATTTATCCCCTTCTTATGACAAACGTTTTGGGCAATTTCGACAGCGTCTACACTATCATGATCGGTTATTGCGATCGTACGGAGGTTGAGCTTGAATGCCTCTCCAACTACTTCTTCCGGTGACATGGTTCCATCTGAAAACTTCGTGTGAATATGTAAATCAGCACCTGCCCGTTCTTCCAAGCTTTTGTTATCTCTGATATTGGTGGTAACTTCTTGAACCATTTCATTATTCTTTATATATGTTGAATATACCTTATCCAACACTCCATTTACAAATAAGCCGGATTTTTCAGTACTGTATTTCTTAGCTAAATCAATCGCCTCGTTTATGGAAACCTTTGGAGGGATATCATCCATATAAAACAGCTCATAGCATGCCAACCTCAGGACATTTCTGTCTACAACCGGCATCCTGTGCAAATCCCAATGTTCAGATAGCTGAGTTATCTTTTGGTCTATTGCTTTCATTTTCTGAATACACCCTTTAGCTAATATCGTAGCAAAATCACTTATTGCAGCATCTTTACCTTGTTCCCGGCAAAAAGTATCTATCTCATTTAAAACTTCATTGCCACGAACCTCTAATTGATAAAGAACCTGTAATGCTATCTCACGGGAATGCGTTCTCTTCCGCATCTACAAATCTCCACAACAAAAAAATAAGTTCTCAATAAGTTGAGGAAAACCTCGCCTTCCCCCGGACAAAAAAGCGCCGAGGACTTTAATCCCCTCCTTCGCTATGAGGGGAAATGTGGTGACTAAAAGTTTATAAGGCTTCCTTCACTTGTTAAGAACTTGCAAAAAATACTATTTCATTTTATCAAACAAATTCACCATCTCCAGGGCTGCAAGTGCGGCCTCTGAACCCTTGTTACCGCCTCTGGCACCAGCTCTATCTATAGCCTGTTCCAACGTATCAGTTGTAATTACTCCATATATTGTCGGGATACCTGTTTGAAGTCCTACTTCAGAAATACCCTTGGCTGCTTCACTGGAAACATAATCAAAATGAGGTGTTTCACCACGTATTACAGCCCCGAGACAAACGATACCATTATGTTTTGCGTTCTTAGCCAATCTCATAGCCGTAATCGGCAACTCACAAGCCCCCGGAACCCAGAACACATCGATATCGTCCTCCTTAATGCCATGTCTAATCAAGCAGTCCTGAGCACCTTCTAACAGCTTCTTCGTAATAAAACTATTAAACCTGCTGACAACAATACCAAAGGTCTTATTCTTACCAATAAGGTTACCTTCAAACGATTTTACCATGGAATTATCTCCTAATTAAGAGAAAGAGTGACAAGGCTTTAGAAACAATAGTATCAAAAACAAACTACCCTTGCAAGGCTTTTCTGATACCCCCTCCCAGTGTATCCAGCCATATACAACCATAATGAATCTTGTAATTTAAACCCTATCCTAGTATTATAGCCACACCTCTAAATAAAGGTATTATTTAAACGATTTGTGTCTAAGCAACGACAAAGTTCTGCCGATATTGTTTCGCCTGCCTGCCGCAGGCAGGGATTCCGGATTTCATGCTTCGGATTCTACGATTGTAACTGCCCCCAAAAGGGCAATATTTTTAAGATTCCGCTTGTCAAATGCTTAGCCACTTAGTCCTTTGCTAAAATAGAAACGATACTAAAGGTAATGGAAGAAGAAAAGAGATTAACGAAAAAGATTACCTATAAGCGAACATCTTGAAGAGCTGCGATCAAGGATTATAAACTCAATCATCGTAGTTGTTGTACTATTCTTTATCAGTTGGTTCTATAAGTTAAGAATTCTTGATATTATAAAAAAGCCTCATAGTATTACCATGGAAAGCCTGGGGTTATCACAATCGCTTCAGGTGCTGAGTTATCAGGAAGGTTTTTATGCTTACATAAAGCTGTGTTTAATGACCGCCGTTTTCCTGGCATATCCTGTAATCTTATATCAAATCTGGAAATTTGTGGAAGCCGGTTTATATAAGAAAGAGCGTAGATACGTAAGAATCTTCGCCCCCATCTCATTCATTGCATTCATAATAGGTGTACTATTCGGGTATTTTTTCCTAATACCCTTTGGCCTTCAATTCCTGATAAAGGTACTGGGAGGGGGAATACAGCCTATTATTACAATGAGCCAGTATATCTCGCTTGTAACTATGCTGACACTCGCACTCGGCGTTGTTTTCCAGCTTCCCCTTATAATGTTGTTTGTTTCCAGGATTGGAATGCTTAAGGCAGAAGATTTTATTAAATGGCGAATGTATGCTATCCTTATCATATTTATTCTTGCCGCAGTAATAACGCCACCGGACCCGTTTACACAGGTCATGACGGCTTTACCTATGATAATTCTTTATGAAATAGGCATTCTCACAATAAGACCCACAAAGAAAGCAGTTACACAATTCAGTATCTTATTAGGTTCCGGTATATTACTGATATATATAGTTCTTTTGATATTCACACTTCCAACAAAAGCGGATTTCTTAAATTCAACCGGTGTTGTTAAGATGCTCCCGGACTCAGTCACAAATTGGCAACCTTTATCATCCGAATCTAAAATTCACAATGGCACCTCACTAAGAACAGGAAAAGGTAGTAAAGCCTCCTTCCTCCTGAAAGATGGTACCTATGTCATAATGGATGTTAATACTGAAATCAAGTTTGTTAAAAACAGAAAACTCGACCTGCTAAATGGACAAATACTCCTCTCTATAAAGGCAGATGAAAAACCATTTATGATAGCCGCCAACAATAACGTCATAACTTCAAATGCCGGCAATGTTGATATAAGGATTTCAAAACACATGGTCTTTGTTACGGTAACAGAGGGAGAAGCAATAGTTGTTGCAAATGGCGAAGAGAAAAAAGTGTTTGAAGGAAGGCAATTGAAACTTGTAACCGGAGGCGAACCGACAAATATAGACAAAGTCATAAAATGGGCTAAAGAAATGCGAAAGAAATTAAAAGAACAGAACAAACGAGATTTAAGCCTGTAAAAAACCCAGAAACCTGATCCATAAGTTTTAAATTGGGACCAAGCCAGCTGTTGACAATGTTAGGCTGATGGAGGCCTCCCAAACTGAATTTAGATAACTACGGAAGACATATAGTAATTATGACGATTGCTGTAAGGAATGAAAGAAATACAGAAAAGTATAGACGCAAGAAAAGATTTCTTATGAAATGGATCAATGGAAGGTTGCCAGAGAAGACTTCTTACGACAAACATAATTTACTGACCAAAAGGCTAATTATATTATTTGTGTCTGCCTTGATCTTCGTACTTCATAACTAATTCTTCCTGTTCGATGGTCTCTACTGAACCGGGCCTTTTCACTCTAACTTCTTCTATTGCCTTTGCAGCATTGTATCCTTTGCTGACAAGGTAACATGCCAGTACCGTCCCAGTCCGCCCTATACCTGCATCACAGTGTACTACCAGCTTTTTACCCTCGGCACGTGCTTTCTCTGCAAATGCTATAAAATCTTTAACCTGTTCCAACGTCGGAGCTTCAAAGTCTCTAACCGGAATATGCTTTACACTAAAACCAAATTCCTCTACCAATGCTTCATTAAGGGGAAATTCAGTAAGTGATACTATTGCTTCAAAACCATTTTCTTTGAGAAATTCAAAATCATACACAGAAGACGCTGGCTTGGCCATACCAGCAATTTCGCCTTCTATTAACCAGCTAAAGTTTCTAATCACTTTTATAGTACTACATTTGATTTAAAATCTATTTTTTTTCTTCTGGCACTGTCACCTTGGGGATTATCTCTTTTTCCTCTTCAACTTCCTCTATCAATTCAAAGATAACCCGGCTGGCATTATCACCCAGGCGATTTCCAATCAGGCGAAGTTTTCGCTCAAAACCTTCCATTTTATATTCTAATTCAGGTATATCTCCTACGCTGCTTCCGGACAATACTCCCATCCTACTTCCTGAAAGCCTGAGTATTCTGGTATAGCCGCCATTACGGTCAGCATACCTTTCAGCAATACCGCCAGACTCGCGCCACTTTCCCTCACCAAATAACTTTCTAACCACTTCTTTATCATTAAGTTTTGACAACACCTGTCTATATTGATGAATATAAGCAAGCTTATCTGTTTCTTTCTTTGTAATACCTTTTTTTGCCGTTGTAATCAACTTTTCAACAAATGGGCGAACATATTTAGCTTTCTCCATAGTCGTTATAATCCTGCCATAAGTAAAAAGACTTTTGGCCAAATTACATCGCAATGCTTTTCTATGACTGGATGTCCTGCCAAAATGTTTGTCGTTCTTCCTATGCCTCATAAGAAACTTCCTTTCCTTCTCGACTTACATCTTCATTAACCTTGAATGACAAACCCAACTGGTTAAGTTTTTTCTTAATTTCAACTAACGTTGTCTTGCCAAAATTCTTCAACTCTAACAATTCATCTTCTTCTTTTGTAACAAGCTCACCAAGTGTTTTATTTTTGCATACTCAAGGCAGTTGGATGCTCTGACTGACAAATCCAGTTCGGTAACCGGTACGGCCATTTTCTTGTTTACTTCGTCAGCAAAAGCCTCTTCTTCCACTTTTTCTAACTGTTTCTCACCGACCTGAGGAAGTTCCCTGCCCAACTCAAAGTAATGTACAAATGGGTTTAAATGCTTCCTGAAAACTTTTGATGCTTCTGCCAATGCCATCTCAGGAGAGACTACACCATTTGTCCATATTTCAATAATTAACTTGTCGTAATTAGTTCTTCTACCCACCCTGGTTTCCTCAACACGTATCTTTGCCTTACGAACAGGAGAAAAAATTGCATCTATGGGAATAACACCTACCTCATTGCCACTATCCACTCCATTTTCCTCAGCAGTTTTATAGCCTCTTCCCTTTTTAATATCCATCTCAACATTAAATTTTTTATTTTCAGAAAGAGTTGCTATATAAAGATCTTCATTAATAACCTCCACGCCGTCGTCTGTAATAACATCCCCAGCCGTGATCTCTCCTTTTTTCTTCGTTTCAATTTTTATTTTTCCTGGTTTGTCAGAATGTAGCTTTACAACAAGATTCTTAATATTCAGAATAATATCAATTGCATCTTCTACTACACCTGGAATTGTACTGAACTCGTGTTCAACGCCACCAATCTTAACCGAAGTAACTGCACTCCCTTCTATTGAAGATAGCAAAACTCTTCTCAGTCCATTTCCAACCGTAATTCCAAAGCCTCGTTCAAAAGGCTCAGCAATGAATTTCCCATAAGTGTCAGTATGTGTTTCTTTTTCTATACTAACTCTATTAGGTAATTCGAACTCCTTCCATCTGATACGCATATACAATCCTCCTTCCTACCATTAAATATCTCTTTGAAAAAGTCTTACATAGAAGACTTTTTTGTTTTGATTAAATCATTATGAACCGAAAAACCCTTCGTTTTAATAAGACATTCAAGGTAGGATTTCATAAATTAATTGTGCACTCTTATACTTTATTAATTTAAAATGGCTATTAAGTTTATTTTGAGCAAAGCTCAACTACTAGCTGTTCCTGTATATTTACCGATACCTCATCTCTATTAGGGAGTTGCTGAACACGACCCTCTAATTCATCATCTCCCAGTGCTAACCATGATGGGGGAGTCCGGCCCTTATTTGAAACTATATTTGTTTTTATCATGTTAATGCTATCTTCCCTCTCAACAGGCCTGATTACATCACCTTGTTTAACTAAAAAAGAAGCGATATCAACCTTCCTGCCGTTCACTGTTACATGGCCGTGATTAATTACCTGCCTTGCATGGCTACGTGAAAAACCATATCCGATATGGTATAAAGCATTATCAAGTCTTCTTTCTAACAATATAAGTAAATTTTCTCCCGTATTACCCTGTTTTCTTTCCGCCTTATGATAATAATTTCTAAACTGTCTTTCAAAAACACCATAAAAACGCTTTAACTTCTGTTTTTCCCTAAAATGGATTCCATATGAAGATAATTTCCTGCCTCTTCTTGACATTTTTCCACCCGGCAAGCTTTTTCTTTTAGTTATACTGCATTTTGCGGTTTCACAGCGGTCTCCCTTTAGATACAACTTTACGCCTTCTCTTCTGCACAATTTACATTTAGGGTCTACGTGTCTAGCCATATTATTCCTTATTCACAAATCAAAAGTTATACTAAATTTACCATTTTAAAAATCTCCCCTCTTTCTCTTTTAGCAAAAAAGCGGAAACGACCTGTTAAACTCTTCTCTTCTTTCTGGGACGACAACCATTGTGAGGCAATGGTGTAACGTCCTCAATCGCTCTAACCAGAAGTCCTGCTTCTTGTAAAGCAGTTATTGCAGATTCTCTTCCCGGGCCTGGCCCCTTTACTCTGACTTCAACCTGCTGAACACCAAACCTTTTTCGCGCTCTCTCTGCAACATTTCTGGCCGCTCTCTGCGCTGCAAAGGGAGTACTTTTTCTTGATCCTTTAAAACCAACTGTTCCTGCGCTAGCCCAACTACAAGGTTTCGCCATATATATCAGCAATAGTTATATATGTATTATTGAAAGTAGCCTTGATATGCACAACGGCTTTCACGACACTACGTTTTGCCTTTTTTTTACCCATTTATATATATCCTATCATTTTAAAAAAAGAGGCTCGATTCCCTCTAAAACTAACAAATAAGTTAAAGTATCATTTAAGCACTATTGACAGAAAAACCCTTGCAAACTTAAGTTCGCATTAAACATATTGTTGAGTTGATTGTATCTTTCTAGGCTCCTTTTGTTCTTTCCCTTTTGTTTCCTTGCTGATATTAAAATATTCTTCGGAGTTAATTTCGGGGATACTATTTCTAAAAGTTCTACATAGTATCCATTACCGGAAAGAAATTGTGATCTTAACGCATCTGTCAATATGTCTGCAAATTTATACCGCAGTAAACCAAACTGAGTTACATTTGTTAAAGGGTGATGAGATTTAATTTGAGAACGCAACTGCCCCTGGCAACATGGTACAACCATAATATACTTAGCACCCATTTTAATACCTTTGGCAATTGCTTCATCAGTAGCTGTATTACATGCATGCAGTGCAATAACTACATCAATCTTTCTATCAAAAGAAGAATCAATCGTCCTTCCATGCTTAAAGACCATATTCTCATAACCTAAAACAGATCTGGTCTCCTCACATCTTTGTATAAGTTCTTTATTGGTATCTATGCCGAAGAAAAAGGGTGTTGTACTAAGCTCACTCTCAAGAATATAACTTAAAACAAACGAAAGGTAAGATTTACCACATGAACATTCCAGAAAGACAATTTCTTTTTCTCTGTCAAACTTCCTGACGACCTTCAATATTTGTTCACAAAAACCGGCAATCTCATTAATTTTCTTGTTCATCTCCTTTTTTAACAGACCATTGTTGTGCCTGAATCCAAGGGGATTTGTTATGTTGTCTTCTTGTTCTAAGAGATTTAGTATTTCTGCTTTATTTGTTATTCTCATTATTTCTGCTGGTAAAACTCCTATCCTTTCATTTCCTTTACACTCTTCTTCACCGCTACAGTTCTCTTCTTTCCCTTTCGCGTACGTGCATTAGTCTTTGTTCTCTGCCCCCTCACGGGCAATCCCAAACGATGACGCAGGCCCCTATAACATCCTATATTCTTCAGTCTTGTTACGTTCTGTGATTCCTGCCTTCTCAGTTGACCTTCAATAGAGAAATTCTTTTCTAAAAAAGCGCCCAGTGTACTCAAATCATCTTCTGAAATATCTTTCGCCCGTGTGTTTTCGTCTATTTTAAGAGCCTTTAGCGCTTTTTGCGATAAGTGCCTACTGATACCATAAATATATGTTAATGAAACAACAACCCGTTTGTCTCCAGGAATATCAACTCCAGCAATTCTTGGCATTTAAAATAATCCTTTCAAAATGTAAAAAAATAGTCTCTATATACAAAGACATCCTACTCAATGTTTCATTTTCCCTGTCTCTGTTTATGACGAGGATTGATACAAATCACACGAACAATTCCTTTGCGTCTGATTACTTTACAGTTTTCACATAGCCTCTTTACAGATGCTCTAACCTTCATAAATCTTCCTTCTTTCAGCCCTGACGATAAATTATTCTTCCCTTACTAAGATCGTAAGGTGACATTTCTATTGTAACCTTATCACCGGGGAGGATACGAATAAAATGCATTCTCATCTTCCCTGATACGTGTGCAAGTACTTCATGTCCATTTTCCAGCCCAACACGAAACCTCGCATTAGGTAAAGCTTCTTTTACTACCGCCTCAACTCTTATCGGTTCTTCTTTGGCCATAAAATAAACATTAACATTTGCCTATTATTATAAGCGAGATACTCTTTCCGTTAAATAGTAAGAATTTCAGCACCGTTTTCTGTTACTACAACCGTGTGCTCAAAATGTGCTGAAAGTTTTCTGTCTTTTGTAACCACTGTCCACCTATTTTCAAGAACCTCCGTATCATATTTACCTGCACATATCATTGGTTCTATCGCTAGTGCCATTCCCTGTAATAGTATTTCATCTGCCTTTAATAATTCTTTGCTGACAAAATTAGGAATCTGAGGGTCCTCGTGCATTTGTCTGCCAATACCGTGACCCGTATAATCTCGTATTACCGAAAACCCCTGACTTTCTACGTGATTTTGTATTGATCTTGAGACTTCAGACAACTTGTTGTTTGCGCAAGTGGCCTCAATTGCTTTGCTAAGTGCTTCTTCACAGACCTTTAATAAATTCTCTACCTCTTCAGAAATCTCTCCGATTGGGATAGTTATCGCTGCATCGGCAACATATTTACGATATTCCACCCCAATGTCAACACTCAATATATCTCCATCACGAAGTTTTCTTTGGTCTGGAATTCCATGTACTATCTCTTCATTAATGGATGTGCATATACTTTTAGGATAACCTCTATAACCTTTAAAAACAGGGATTCCACCTTTCTGTAGTACATATTTTTCTAATCTTGTATTTAACTCCTCCGTGGTCACATCTTCCTTTGCAATCTCTTTTGTAATTGAAAGAGCCTCTGCTACTATTCTCCCTGCTTCTCGCATAATTTTGATTTCACGCTCAGATTTACAAACTATCACCCGCTCTGCTCCATTCCCCTTTCATCCTCTGACATCGAATGTAACTCTTCAAGTATATTTTGTTCAATCTCTGCTTTTTCCCCATTACAGTTTATTTCTATTAACTTACCTTTTCCTTTATAGTAATCAATTAATTTTTCTGTCTGTTCTCTATATACTTGCAATCTCATTGATATAGTTTCCGGGTAGTCATCCTTACGCTGATATAGTTCTACACCGCACTTATCACACACATTATTATTTACCGGAGGACTAAACATCTCATGATAGTCAGCTCCACATGATTTGCAAATTCGTCGACCCGCAATTCGTTTAATTATTATTTCCTCAGATGCTGTAAGATAGAAAGTCTTGTCTATCTTTTTCCCAGCTTTATTTAATGTGTTATCAAGGATTTTTGCTTGAGAGAGATTCCTTGGAAACCCATCTAAAATAAAACCATTCTTACACTCTGCCGAATTAACCTTTCTTGCAACTATTTCCACTACTAATTCATCTGGAACCAATAAACCATTATCAATATACTTTTTTGCTTTTAAACCTGTATCTGTTTTAGCATCGACCGCCGCTCGCAAAAGATCACCAGACGAAATGTGATTTATTTCTTTCCTTAAGCTGATACTTGCAGCCTGAGTACCTTTACCTATACCAGGAGGACCCAGGAAAATAAGCCTCAACCCCTTCTGCCCCTTACCCTGGCAGTACCCCCAAGAAAGCCTCCATAGTGTCTCATAATTAAATGAGATTCTATTTTTTGTACCAAATCTAAGGCTACACCAACAACAATAAGAAGGCCTGTACCACCATAAAAGCTGGCTAACTGCCCTGTTAATCTCAAACCCT
>CAXGMX010000055.1:0-10826 GCA_964010955.1 uncultured bacterium | reverse complement strand
ACTATCATTATAGTTTTACTCATTTTTCATTCCTCATTCCTCCTTCCTCCTTCTATTACTTAATAAGTATCAACGAGCTCACACTTTTTTAAGTTCATAAGGGATACCAAAATCAGTGCTTCTCATTACTAATTACTCCTGTAGCATTAAATTGTGGGTGATTAATGAATTTATTTTGTGATTGGCACTTATATAATATTTCAATGTAAAAGTAAATAGAGTCAATACTCTAGATTGCAGCAAGTAACCTGTTTTCTGCTTTAAATCCTGCTGGCTTCGCTAAAAAGAAGATGGGTAGTTTGATTAGCGAAGTAGTTACTGACGGTGTCAAGGCTCTGAATACCAAGGAGCCAGTAGCTCCTGTCGGCAGGATTGATAAACATGTTGATGGTCAAGCCGGTAGATTTGAGCGCATTTTCGCCGCTCACACTCGTGCTCATGCTGTTGATGAAATGGTAAGCCATTTAATGAGTAAAAAGGCACCAACGGTGATGGTGTGTTGAATGTTGGAGAATTAGGAGTTCCTAAAGATATCTTCGACAAGATTGACAAGAATAGTGATGGCCAAGTCGGTAAAGCAGAGATCAATACCGCCTTTCACGCTCGTATTCAAGCTATTAGTGAAAGAACAAATCATTTAATCGCAAGGAAGGACACCAACGGTGATGGTATGTTGAATATCGAAGAATTAGGTGTATCTGAAAAACTCTTCGCCAAGATTGATAAAAATGGTGATGGTCTAGCCGGTAGAGCAGAGCTCAGTATCGCTGCTCGCACTCATGCTGCTTTTTAATAACATGATAAGTGAAATTCTGCCACCCGAAAAAGCTTCAAAATTAGATGCCACTGTGTAATCTCACTAAATAGGGACAGATACTAATTATTAAATAGTGTCTGTCCCTTTTATATTTTAGTTTTTCTCTGCTTTTCTCCGTTTCCGTCCTCTATGCTCCTGACTTAGTCCACTTCATCTTTAAACAAACAACATGCGAGACTTTATTCCTGATGCCCTTGATAAAGCTCTAGCAGCATAGCATAGACTCCCGCCCAAAAGTATAGCATTTTTCTATTTTTACTATCTTTTGAAAATCTCATTGAATCCAATACCTCGTCAGAGACCGGACACTTGTTGGTAAAATCTTTATTTAGATCAGCAAACAACAAGTATGGATTTTTATCCTCCATAGCTGGCAATACAGCCGTTCTTATGTGTTCTAAATTTGCGTTATTTATATTATTTATTGCAAATTTACTCATTTTTGACAGCCCTCCTTTTCTTCTAAAGGTTCTTCAAATATAGTATAGAATAGTGGTGATAGTAGCAGGTTCTTGTGGTTAGTCAACAATAAATGGCAATTAAGACGGAAAACGTAACATACATCGTACCTCCCTGTTAAAGATATTGATATCCAGCAGTCAAACAGTTTTAATCAAACCCCTTTCGCAAACCGATATAAATAATCAGGAATCCTACTCCCGCAACAAACAGGAGTATCCCCCCTGTAATAAGATCGCCGAAGATCAGTTTTCCTATTCCGAATGTCATTCCGTAGATGAGTGCAACGCCGGCAAGCCAGTTTACGAGAAAGTTCCAGCCGAGTATGGTCTTTTTGTCTGTGCTTATCTTATCTCTTATAGGTTTCCAGAAACCGCCCGGAGAGACCAGGTTATAAAATCTGACAAGGCTCTCTTCAGGTACCGGCCTTGTAAGAAATGTTACAATCACCCATATGAGTATAGATGACGGGACGATTATTAGAATCCTGTGTTGTATTGGCAGATCAAAGGGTTGTAATATCAGGTTGATGACGACCGATGCCGTTAAACCGGAGATTTCAGACCATGCATTAATGCGCCACCAGAACCATCTCAGTATCAGAACAAGTCCGATACCCATACCCATAGGGATCAGGAATTCCCATGCCTTGCTGATAGAGTGCATGAATGACGCTACTACGCCTGCGATTATCATCAGGACTACCACACATATTTTGGACACGATAACGTAATGCCTCTCTTCTGCATCCTTAACCATAAATCTCTTATACAGATCATTTATGAAATAAGATGATCCCCAGTTAAGATGTGTGTCAATGGTTGACATAAATGCCGCCAGAAACGAAGCAATGAGCAGTCCCTTAAGCCCTGCAGGCAGGAACTCATTAATGGCCATTGGATAGGCCGCCTTACTCTCGGTGAGGTGGGGGAAAACCACAATTGTTACAAGGCCCACAATCACCCACGGCCACACCCTCAAGGCGTATTGTGCAATGTTAAACCAGAGGGTAGCGTAAAGAGCGTGCTTTTCATCCTTTGCCGATAACATCCTCTGTATAATGTAACCACCGCCATCTGCATTATGGGTCGACCACCACATGAAACTTATGAATACCAGAAACATGAAGAAAGGTGACGACCAGAACCCTGCCGTCAGAGGTGATAAGCCGGAATCGACAGGCGGGAAAAAATAGAGGACTGACTCACTTGCATTACCCATTGATGCCAGTTGTAATTTCAACTCTGTCATCCCTCCAACCGCATTTACCGAGTATATCGCCAGCGTGATAGCACCCCCCATTGCAATGATGAACTGTACCAGATCGGTTGCAACGACTCCCCAGAACCCTGAGAGTACGGAATATACCAGCGCTATAACCACGCATATACCTATTGATATCCACTGTTTCTCCTGCGGTATCCCCAGTGTTACGCGGAACACGGTTGACATTGCCTGTATCACCCATCCCATTACGACAAAATTATATATGGTTGAGAAGTATCCCGCCTTGAAGCCACGTAAGACAGCCGCAGGTTTGCCGGAGTACCTGATTTCTATAAGTTCGTTGTCCGTTAATACGCCCGTCCTTCGCCAGAGTCGTGAGAAGAGGAATACGCCGAGGAGTCCTCCAAGGGATGCGTTCCACCAGAACCAGTTACGCCAGATTCCGTCACTGCGTACGTATTCGGTAACGGCAAGCGGAGTATCTGCCGCAAATGTCGTGGCGACCATAGATGTTCCCACCAGCCACCAGGGCAGTGTGCTCCCTGAAAGGAAGTATTCTCTGGTGTTCTTACTTGCCCTTTTAGAGAAATAGATCCCCACTCCCAGGGCAAAGACGCAGTATCCACAAATAATAAGCCAGTCTATTAAGGCAAGATGCATGTTTTTTTAATTTACGCCACTAAGACACAAATAACGAATGACAAATGACGGCTGACATATTCAGCCAAATGACCAATAACAAATGACGACTTTCAGATCTTTACAGAATCGAATGCAGGACTCTTGAAACTATTATTGAGATTATTATTATAAAGATTGTATATATTGCCAGTGTATAAACTCTCCCGTCTTTCAGCCAGCTCTGTTTCTCTGGGTGTTTTCCCAGTATACCCTTCAATGTCCAATTTCCTGTGATATGTGAGGCAGCGATGTATGAAGGAGTTACTATTTTTGAATATATGAGTGAAACACTCAGTGTGGTGCAGAACCCGATTGGTCCCCACCAGAGCCAGGAGATAGACGGTACGCATTGACCCAGGAAGAAGTTTAACACAGTACCAATTATTATGCCGGTAACCACGCCGGAACCCGTTATTGATCGGAATAGAATACCGCCCAGAAAGGTAGCCAGGATAGGGCCGGCAAATGCCGAGCCTATCATGTTCACTAACTCAATTACGGTGGAAGAAGATTTCGCCACAAAGTAAGCCCCTCCGGCAGTGAATATACCCCAAAAAAGAGTTATAAGTTTAGAGATGCGAAGCATCTTAAGGGGATTTTGTGCAATCTTTGGTTTAAATTTCAGGACAAAATCTGTAACAGTTACGGCAGAGAGTGAATTAAAGGCGGAATCAAGACTGGACATGGAGGCGGCAAAGAGCCCCGCCATTACCAGGCCTACCACACCAACCGGCAGGTAAGTGATCATAAATGTAGGTACCAGATAATCCGGGTTCTTACCTTTGAGTAGAGCGGCAAAATCAGGCTGATTCTGGATAAACAGTGCCAGGACAACTCCAAATATAATATATGTCAAAACTATGGGAAACCGGATTAGTCCATTGATCATCAGGGCATTTTGTGTCTGACGATTGTCTGGTGCAGCAAGCAGGCGCTGAGCCTGACTTTGATCGCATCCGTAATAACCTATATAAAGAAACATACAGCCAATGATCATAGGCCAGAATGCAAAAGTCTGACCGTCTCCAAAACCGTGATGGGAAAAATCTATCGAATTCAGCCGTTCCGGGTCAATTGACAGAGAAGAGAGATCCCCACCTAACATATTTATAGATACAATCAGCGCAACAAGTACACCGCCGTATAAGATGATAAGCTGAATGATGTCGCTGTACACGTCTGCCATTATCCCGCCAATGGTTGTATACGCAATGGCTACTACTGCCATAATAACCATAGTAATATAAATAGGCAGGCCCAGTACCACGGAGAGAACCAGTGCTGACGTGTATAAGATCACGCTTGTTGAGAGTCCGCGTGAAAACATAAAAAGAGCTGAGAGCGTAAGCCGCGTACCCGCACCGAATCGTCGTTCGGCATATTCGTAGACCGAGGCGCCGGAAAGCTGACGGAAAACCGGCACCAGTAGAAACATTATGGCAATCATTGCAATCGGTACCGCAAACTCAAACTGTAACCATTTGATACCGCCGCCGGTTTTGAGCGCTACAAATGCAGGGGCACTGATCAGGCTTATGGCGCTCACCTGGTTAGCAGCCAGAGATACGGCAATAACAGTGGGCCCCATCTTTCTACCGCCAAGAAAATAGTCATCGGTAGACTGTTGACGCTTTGCCAGCCAGATACCCAGCCCTATAATTCCAAGAAGATAAGTTATTAATACTGCCCAGTCTATAGAGGTCATAAGTTGTTAATGCGTAAGTGTGGGTTTTTATGTGACTGATTAAACAATGTAGTTCTCAATATCATGTGGAATATCGTGCTGTTTAGCGAGGATATCAACCCTGCTTTCGCAGGGATTCCAAGGGTTATTGCTGGAATCCTTCCGAAAGGAAGGGTACATAACTCCACTTGATATTAAGCATTTGTGGAATAATAAGGTTACGTACACTTTAAATCAAGGTGAAAAAATGTTGGTTGTTTATATATATAAGAAACAATTATTTATTTCTTAAGTTTTCGTTGGAACTTCCGATACTATGTACATAAGAGTATTTAAATTATCGTAACTTCAATTAATAAGACAAAATTATAGAATTAATTTACAGAAAGGCAGGTAAAAGGTGGGAGTTGATAGATTATTTCTAGGAGCTTTTAACGCCAAGGTCTTTGGCGAGGAAATTATAGAGAAGAGAGAGAAATCATTTGACGAGATACTGCGAGAAGAACACGCAAAACTCATACAACTAGTCTCCAGGATGAAAAAAAAGTGGACTATAGGGCAGCTTTGCCGAAAATATAACCTGGAACCCAAATACCATTCATCTTCCGGTGAATAGTATTTAGTTAGTAATCAATCTTCAATATTTTATACTTTAATACACCCATCGGGGCATGAACCTCGACTTCTTCGTTTACCTTGTGCTCTAACATTGCCTGCGCAAAAGGAGAAGATACCAGTATTTTGCCGTTTATCGGATCATCGTCACCGGCACCTACTATTTCGTAGTTCTCAATATCTCCCGTATCCAGGTCCTCGATCTCTACTTTTGCTCCGAAATGGACAGCGTCAGTTGGAATATTGGAAGAGTCTACAATTTCTGTCCTGGCAAGCTTGTCCTCAAGCTGTCGAATCTTTGCCTCAAGCAGGCCCTGCGCTTCCCTTGCTGCATGATATTCAGCATTTTCTTTGAGGTCGCCATGTGCCCGTGCTGTTGCGATTGCTTCTTGAATCTCAGCCCTCTTCACATTTTTCTATTTCGTCCAGCTCTTTTCTTAATTTATCGTAACCATCTTTTGACATATACACCTTATCCATATTATTCTCCTGAATTAATTAGCAGCAATGCGCACTATTTATTATAATCTGGTTAATTTTTCGGTAAGGAAATACGGTACTATTTTGCATTTACCGGAGGCTACTGTAAAACATAGCGGTAATTTAAGATAATTTTAAACATAATGTCAATAATATTATACATGGAAATAAACCTTGAAAGAGGTTATAAATAGGCTTCAGTCTGTAAGCCGGCTCTTTCCTGTTTTTAGTGGATTTATTGTTATATCTTGTGTAGTGTATTAATGAAACAGCGTAGCATAACCGCCCGCCTGTACCTATTCGGGCAGGCAACCAAGTTTGAAGTGAGTTAATTTATGAAGATAGGACAAGTTTTAAAGATTACATTTTCAGTGGTTCTTGCCATAACCTTTTTTCTCCGGTAGCATTTTCAAGGCAGGGAACATTGGTAGGACAGGTGATAGATGGTTTTGATAATGTCGTTAAGGATGTTGAGGTTAAGATCAAGAAAACTGATTTTACTGCCATGACTGACGAAAATGGCCAATACAGGATTAACTTTGAACCCGGTAAGATAGTAGTATCGTTTAGAAAAAAAGGTTATTCAAAGCAGACCTTACCTTTAAATTTACACGATGCATCAGAAGTCCCCATGCCAAAGTTAACTTTCTGGAAATTCCCTGAGAGCGGCGGTGTTTTCCTGGTAAGAGTGAATGACTATAAGAAGTTTAAGTATGCCAGTTTTTATTCAGAACGCGATGATAATAGCTTAAGCTTTTATGTAAAAGGAGAGCCAACAAAGATTGAGTGTCCGGAAGATGCATTTGAAAATGGCAGCATCGAGATTATGATGCTCGACTACTCCAAGGAGGAGCCGGTCGTAGTGGGTAAGAATCTTTACAGGATAACGAATAACAACCTTATCGGTAATATAGTATTTGAATCAGGAAACTGGGGACTCGGGCATATAGAGGATAAGTATTCAGAGGTATCAAGCAGAGTGGGCGTACGTTATGCCAGGCTTGAACCGGGCAAGTATTACTATTGTATAGGACAGCTTACACAAAAATCAAGGCTTGGTTTTGGGTATTATTTTGAAATTGTTGATCCGGGTTCAGCAGGCAAAGGTGGAACATAATTGTAATTTACAAGGAACATTTCAGAAGAAAGGAGTATAGATGGTATTGAAGAGTTTGAGGAGTAGCGTAGCTACAATTATGATAATCAGCATGATAGCCTTTGGAGGGCTCTTTTACTCTGGTCAGAATACAGGAGCAGAGGAGGGCAAGAAGAAGACTATTTATATCTGTTACTGTGCAGGAGGCTGTTTATGCGCCTATGAGACGTACGAATCCGGCGGCAGATGTGTCTGCGGCCTGGCCACAATACCGTCAGACAGGGAAGAGAGGAGCGAAGAATACGAATACGAATGTGATTGCGGTACCATGTGTGAGTGTGGGACAGTAGCCGATGAGCCGGGCCTGTGTCATTGCGGTATACTGGAAATGAGAGAAGCGGAATAATTATTATTTCTTTTCGTGCCCCGGCAGTTGATAGTTCATTTAAGAAACAAAAGCAGGTTAATTATTTTGCCCTATCAACCCCTTATATATAGTGACTTCACGCATAGCTTTCTTCTTCCACTCGTTTCCATTCTCATCCGCATTATTATCTTTATCCTGGAGACCTTTATTCCAGTATGCAAAGCCCAGGTTATTGTGAGCATCAGGTAAAGAGGGGTTTATCTCTATGGCTTTCTTGAGTATGGCAATGGCATCGTCAAACATTTTCTTCTGACAATAAACAAGTCCCATATTGCTGTATGCGTCTGCGAATTTCGGGTCGATACCAATAGCAATTTCATACTCTTCCATTGCCTCATCCAGCTTGCCTTGTTCATAGTAAACAAACCCGAGATTAAGGTGAGCTACCTTAAACTGCGGATCGATTTCGATTGCCTTCTTGAGTTCTGCAGCGGCCTCATCAAGTCGTCCCATACTGAAATAAACGCTTTCAAGGTAGCAGTAAAGTTCGGGATCATTGGACTCGATCTCAAGGGCTTTTTTGAATTCCACAAGTGCATCTTCCAGCATACCTGTTTTATAATAGGAGCGTCCGATATATTTGTGAGCAGCCACATTCTGCGGATCTATTTCCAGTACCTGCTTCAGTTCATTGATACTCTCTCCAAACATATTGCGTTCTGTGTAGACGAGGGCCAGGTTGATGTGTGCATCTATAAAATCCGGTTTTAGATTAACTGCCTGCTGGTATTCTGATATTGCATCTTTGAATTTCATCTTTTTTTCATAAAGGATGCCGAGATTAAAGTGTGCGTCTGCATCCTCGGGATTGGATTTAATTGTCTCGTTGTATACAATAATCTTATTGTCTATCTCTTTCAGCTCTGATTCTGATCTTCCTATCTGGCTCGCAAGTTCTTCTGTTGAGAGTTTTTCCCCCTCATGTTGTGCAATACTTGTGGCAGCAGCAATGAACATGATTACCAGAGCCAGGGAAAGTATTGATAAGTATTTATTCATAGTTTAGTCTTCCTGTTCTTAATTTGTCGTTTGTTTAGAATATAAAGATGTTAAATATCAGTGCGGCGGACCGCCCATTATTTTTGCCTGTGCTGCTTTCTTCTCTTTCATCAGTTCTTCGTACAATTTGAATTCCGCATCAGCCTCTTTTGTTCTCCCCTGCATCAGGTAAACAACTCCGAGATGGTTGTGTGGTTGTGGAAACTTTGAGTCGATAGCAGTCGCATTCTTATACGCAGAGATGGCTTCATCCATTTTCTTCATTTTTAACAATGCCATGCCAATCTCGTCGTGTGCAAGCGCCGAAAGAGGGTTTAATTCGATTGCCTTATTGAGTTCATTAATTGCCGCATCAAACTCTTCATAGTATCTATAGGCAATACCAAGATTGATATAAGCTGTCGGATTGGAGGGGTCGAGTTCTACAGACTTTTTGTAAGCCTCGATTGCTTCTTCTATCATGCCCTGTGTATAGTAGGCACGTCCAAGATAGTTGTATGCCCTGGTCATAGTCGGGTCTATTTCTGTTGCTCTCTCCCATGCCTGAACTGCCATGCCGAAATTGCCATCCTTGATTGCTCCAATACCGTACTTATAATAAGCTTCAGCGTCTGCACCCAGGTTTGGAAGTTTTGGAGTCGGTGGTTTTTCAACTTTTGCTTCTGTTTTTGCATCTTCTGCAACAACTGCCACCTCCGGCGTTTCCTGCTTACTGCATCCATAAATTAAGAACGCTGTCAGAATGAGGCAGAATAATAGATTGTAACTTGTCGATTTACAGATATTTTTCATGTGTTGTCCTTTTGTTAAAAAAAATTATTTCATGATCTACCACGCTATGTCATACGTTGTGCCATAAAGTTTGCAATGTCTTTAAAGACGGTTTTGTTGTCCGTCGGTATTTCATCAATTATTTTGTAAGTTTGTTTTATTAAATCATCGGCATACTTTTGTGCATGATCAATAGCTCCATATCTATTATAAATATCCAGGACACATTTAACATCGTCCCCGGTTGTCTTCTCTCTCTGTTTAGTCATTATTTCAATGAGTATTCCTTTTTCATCCGCATTAGCAACCTCTGATGTATATGCATATAAGAAACTGGCTTTTCCCTCTTTAATATCAGAACCGATAACTCCTCCACGCCCCTTGCCTACCGTTAAATCAATTAAATCATCTTTTATCTGAAAAGCCGGTCCCATGAGTTTGCCCAAATCCCAAATCCTGTCTATTGTGCCATTTGAGTTTCCCGACGCTACAGCGCCACCAACCATTCCACATGCAAGGTAATATCCTGTCTTCAGTCTCACCAGTTCAATATATTTTTCTACAGTAAAGTCCCTGACTCCTCTTGCATTGATATCCAGCGCCTGTCCTTCGACAGTCTTTTCGTATGTTAATGTAAAGATCTCCAGAAACTTCAACTTCCTGTCCGGTGGTGCCGGACTTGTGAGAATGCTTGTGTATGCACGCGCCAGCAGATAATCACCGGAATTAATGGCATTGGCGATTCCGTATTTTACCCATACGGTTGGCTGGTCACGTCTCATTGTGTCTTCATCTTCAATATCATCATGCAACAGGAACATATTATGTAAGATTTCTATAGCTAATGCAAAATGGAGCGCATCATCCGGGTTGCCGCCAAGTTCCTTACACGTAATCAGACATATCGCAGGCCTTATACGTTTCCCACCCGTTCTAAGATGATGCCATATAGGCTCACTTAGATAATCATTCCTGTCCTGGGGAATAATTTCTTTAAGTAAATCATCTATCTTTTTCCCATATACCTTTATAGACTCTTCTATGTTTGTTTCCATTGCAATTACTCTATATAACCCTCTGTGTCCTCTGCGTTAAAATAAAAGACTAATCTCACACAGAGACACCAAGAACACCAAGAAAAAAGCCTTCAGCTGAGTAAAACTGAAAATTCAAAACTCGAAACGTGTAACTCGTAACCCGCAACTAGTAATAAGTCTTTATCCACATTAATCTGCGTCCAATGTCATTTTCTTTTCAATCGTCAATCGTCAATATTCAATCCTTATTACTTTAGTTCACTTCACACTTATTTATTCTATGCCCTGCCCATAAACTCGCCTGTACGTGTATCGATCTTTATAATTTCACCTGTGTTGATAAAGAGCGGTACTTTGGTCATATAACCGGTTTCCAATTTTGCCGGTTTGAATACATTAGTTACAGTATCTCCCTTTGTACCAGGGTCGGTTTCAATTATTTTCAATGTAACTGATGATGGGAGTTCTACTCCAATGGCGTTATTTTCATGAAGTGAAACTAGAAACTTTGGCGTTTGGCGCTATATACGACA
>CAXGMX010000054.1:0-10829 GCA_964010955.1 uncultured bacterium | reverse complement strand
ACAATTTTGATGATAACAATTGTTTTCTATGTGTCTATTAATAAGTATGCAGGGGGCCCTATAGCCGGACATATAACGAAAATAGCTTGACAAATTATGGCGGTGTGTTAAAATTTTGTCCTCTTTGCTTTAATCATATCCATTAAGTATTTCCTCGTTTTGTAGAATACTTATATCTTGAAGAGACAACCTTTACTTCTCTTAATATCATTGAGAAATTCCGTCTAAAGGTGGGGAAACAACTTTTCAATCAAGGTTTCTTAAAAAATCACGACTTGCTGGAATTATATGAATCTGCGTATATCTAGAAAATTAATTAATTTTGAATTTTGGAGCGAAATTATCTATTATATTGGTCGGAAAGGAAACTAAAAAATGTCAATTAAAGTAGGAATAAATGGTTTTGGCAGAATAGGTCGAAATGTATATAGGGTAATTGCTGAGAGAGAAGGTATTGATGTACTTGCCATTAATGATTTAACCGATGCCAGGACATTGTCCACCCTTCTGAAATATGATTCAGTACACGGAAGATTTAAGGGGGACATTGAAGCAAAAGATGATGTGCTTATTGTAAAAGGAAAAGAAATCAGGTTAACAAGGAAAAAGACCCTGCCAGTCTTCCATGGAAAGAACTGGGAGTTGAGGTAGTGATAGAATCCACCGGTATATTTACAAAAAAAGCGGATTGCGAAAAACATCTTGAAGCCGGAGCAAAGAAGGTAATCCTTTCTGCACCTGCAAAGGATCAGCTTGACGCTACAATTGTTATGGGGATAAATGAAAACGACCTTAAACCTGAACATAAAATTGTCTCCAATGCCTCCTGTACTACAAATTGTCTTGGGCCGCTTGCAAAGGTAATTAACGACAACTTCGGAATTGAAAAAGGCCTTATGACTACTATCCATGCCTATACTAACGATCAGAAAGTTGCCGATTTAATGCACAGCGACTTGAGAAGGGCCAGGGCTGCCGCCATAAATATTATCCCGACAACTACCGGTGCTGCGAAGGCTATTGGTGAAGTCATACCTGAGCTTAAAGGAAAGCTTGACGGTATGGCAATGCGGGTACCTGTCGCTAACGGTTCGGTAACTGATTTAGTTGCGACAGTAAAGACGAATGTAAGTATAGAGAAAATTAATAATGTTATAAAGGCCTCATCAGAAAA
Source organism: uncultured bacterium (assembly GCA_964010955.1). Taxonomy (GTDB): domain Bacteria; phylum Planctomycetota; class Brocadiia; order Brocadiales; family Scalinduaceae; genus Scalindua. The sequence goes on along the minus strand of CAXGMX010000054.1, from coordinate 9,655 downwards.
CGAATTAAAGGGCATATTGGAATATTGCGAAGACCCCATTGTCTCCTCAGACATAATAGACAACGCACATTCATGCATCTTTGACTCCCTGTCTACTTACGTAATTGGTGACAATCTGATAAAGGTAATTGGCTGGTATGATAACGAATGGGGTTACTCAAATCGTATGGTGGATTTGATAGAACTCATCGCAAAAAATTAAAGGGATTCTTAAGATGAGCAAACTTTTTATCAAAGATCTTGAACTGAAAGACAAAAAAGTATTTGTGCGGGTAGATTATAATGTTCCCTTCGATGATCAGGGAAACATAACTGATGATGCCAGGATAAGGGCCACTTTACCAACTATTAATTATTTACTTGATGAAGGTGCAAAAATAATCCTTGCCTCTCACCTCGGAAGGCCGGGCGGAAAGGTCTTGCCGGAATTCAGTTTAAAGCCAATTGTCAGGAGACTCCATAGACTCCTGAATAAGGAAGTGACACTGGCAAATGATTGTATAGGTCCTGAGGTGAGGAAACAAGTGGACGCTATGCAGTCTGAGGATGTCTTGCTTCTTGAAAACCTGCGGTTTCATAAGGGAGAACAGGAAAACGATCCTGAGTTTGCCAGAGAGCTGGCAAATTTATGTGATGTAATGGTACAGGATGCATTCGGGAATTGCCACAGGGCACATGCTTCAATGGTAGGTATGAATGAAGCGGTGTCTCAATCAGCGGCAGGATTTCTTTTGAAGAGGGAAATTGATTATTTTGAGAAGGCAGTCAATTTTCCATCGAGACCTGTTGTTGCTATAGTTGGCGGTGCAAAGGTTACAGATAAGATAAAGATTATCGAGAATCTTGTAAAGAAGGTTGATAAAATAATTATTGGCGGCGCAATGGCATTTCCTTTCCTTGCGGTACATGAATATGGGGTTGGCAAGGCAACGGTAGATGAAAATGTGGTGGCAAAGGTTTTAATGATAAACAAGCTTGCCAAGGAAAGAGGTGTTAAATTATATTTACCTGTAGACTTTGTAATCGGAGACAAATTTGACGGAATGGCGGAGACAAAAGCTGGTAACCTTCCAGGAAATTCCGGATGAATGGTTTGCCCTGGATATCGGGCCTGCAAGTACAAAGCTTTTCTCTGAGGCCATGCAAAATGCAAAGACCATAATCTGGAATGGTCCTATGGGTGCATTTGAAATAGATGCCTTTAGCAGAGGCACATATGCAATGGTAGAATCCGTTGTTTCTGCGTATGCATTGACCATTGTAGGAGGTGGAGATACAGACCTTGCGTTCCACAGGATGGGAGAATCGTACAAGGTATCCTTCATATCTACAGGAGGCGGAGCCTTTCTGGAATTATTAGAGGGTAAAGAATTACCCGGAATAGCTGCACTGACTGATAAGCCGGGTTCTCAATAAAAACTATTATTCATAAATTTATTATATGCAAACAAAAATATCTGCTTCAATACTTGCCGCTGATCCGACACAGTTAGGAGATGAAATTAAGAGGGTGGAACAAGCGGGTGTAGATTTGATTCACATTGACGTTATGGATGGACATTTTGTTCCAAATCTGACGATGGGTCCTTTTATTGTTGACAAAATAAAGAAATTACGAAAGTCCCTCTGGATATCCATCTAATGATTGAGAACCCCGATAAATATGTAGAATCCTTTACGCAGAGAACAACAAAAAATGATATCCTGACTTTTCACATTGAGGCAACTGATGATCCGTTGAATGTTATCAATTTAATCAAAGATCGAGGTATAAAAGCGGGAGTTGCAATTAACCCTGACACGCATGAACAGACAGTTGAAAAGCTGCTTGAATCTATTGATATACTTCTTGTAATGACGGTTTATCCGGGATTCTCAGGCCAGGCTTTCAAAAAATACGTATGTGATAAATTAAAGAAGCTGAGAGAAATGGCACCTGAAAATCTGGATATTGAAGTTGATGGCGGTATAAAACCGGAAACGATTCCTGACGCAGCATCTGCAGGCGCTAATGTTTTTGCTGCGGCGACGTCTATATTCGCAAAGGATGATTATAAAGAAGCAATAGAAGAACTCCGCCGGAAGGCACAGGAAAATTCTTATTTATTTATGAAAAGCTAGAGGCTATACTCACAGTAAATACTGAAAACATGCAGGCATGGACGGGTTTTTAACTTTTATACAGATAGCATTGACACACCAAAAGCTTTATCGGAAAAATGAGAGGAGAAACATAATTGTTCTTTAGAAGAAAAAAAGTATACCCGATGGATTATGGAAAAGATGCGATGGATGTAAAAGCGTGGTTTATAATAAACAGGTGGAGGAGAAACAAAATGTCTGCCCTGAGTGTAATTACCACTTCAGGGTGTCCACCAGAGAGCGCATAAAGATCACACTCGACGAAGACAGTTTTGAAGAATACTGGAATGATATGGTACCTGCTGATCCATTAAATTTTAAGGATCGTATAAAATATAAAGACCGGATTGCAAATGAACAGAAGAAAACAAACTTAAACGAAGCGGCCACGGTTGGAAAGGGGTTGATTGAGGGAAAGGCAGTTGTATTCGGTGTTACAGATTCAACCTTTATAATGGGAAGCATGGGATCAGTGGTCGGAGAAAAGATTACGAGAGCAGCAGAGAAAGCAAGGGAGCTATGGTTACCGCTTATCATAATCTCAGGCTCTGGGGGAGGAGCAAGAATGCACGAGGGAGCCTTATCCCTAATGCAAATGGCAAAGACTTGTGCTGCCATAACCAGACTCCAGGATGCAGGACTGTTGTTTATCTCAGTACTTACCGACCCGACTTTAGGTGGTGTCATGGCCAGCTTTGCCTCGCAGGCAGACATTATAATGGCCGAACCTGGTGCGCTTGTGGGGTTTGCAGGCCCGAGAGTTATAAAAGAAACTATTAAGAAAACGCTCCCCCAAGGGGTTTCAATCTTCTGAATCCATGCTCAAGCATGGATTTATTGATATAATAGCTGAACGCAGCCGGTTAAAACCGGAAATTTCAAAAATCCTGGATTATTGCAACGTTAATCGCAAAAAAAGGTTTTTTCGCAAATCTATTTAAATAAAGAGAAATGTAATTCATCTGGCAAAGCGAGAAAAACGTAAAACTATTATAAAAAAGATTTAAAACAAATACAAATTCCTCGGTAGCTCAATGGTAGAGTGGGTGGCTGTTAACCACTAGGTTGTAGGTTCGAATCCTACCCGAGGAGCCATCTTTCGCTAAAGCTACAGAATGGCTGTTGTCATTCTGTAGCTGGCATTTCCGAAGGCCTTTGATTAGATCCAGGCAGTCAGAAAAAGCGTAAACCAAAGGTAATCTATTCAGTTTGTTCCCGGTGGAGCCGGGGAATGTTTAGATTGTGATTTTGTAAGTAATACATGTATTAATAACAAAATCCATGCTGAGATCAAAAGCATGCCTCCTATTGGTGTGATCATTCCGACCTTGATTTTTGCAAATGCGAACAAATATAAGGAACCAGAAAACAACACGATACCCCCTATTGTATTGTAGATAGACAAATTCATCAATTTCCCCGGATATTTACTTTGTAATAACCCCAATATCAGTAAAAACAGGGCATGGTAAATCTGGTATCTGTTCCCTATCCGAAAAATCTCTAATGTTCCTGCCAGATGCTCTTTCAAGGCATGACTGCCCACTGCACCCAGAATAACCCCGGTAGCCCCAAAGAATAAGCCTGCGGCCAAACTTGTCTTTTCTAATTTATTCATTTCAATATATTATGTTTATCTGTTTCCTGATTCAAGCAATATATATTGTTATGTTTTGAAAAACGAGTAAAATATAAAAACAATATTGGTTTTTACAATATTTTTATACTGCTGTGTTTAATGACCGTTCTTTAATACCATAATGCCGTTATTAAACAAATCCAATTATCAAGCTCCATTTCTTCTTCAAAATGGACATGTGCAATCAATCTATCCTTCACTGTTCAGGAAATTCGATACAGGTTTTTACCAGAGAGAACGCCTTTACACACATGACGATGATTTTCTGGATATCGATTGGTCGAAAACAGGAAGCAAAAAGTTAGCCATTATTTCTCATGGTTTAGAGGGTAGTTCACACCGCCATTACGTTGTAGGAATGGTTAAGATGCTTAACCGAAATGGTTGGGACGCCCTGGCATGGAACTATAGGTCCTGTTCCGGAGAGATAAATCGCCAGTTACGTTTTTATAATAGTGGTACAATCGATGATTTAGAGTTTGTAATTGAACATGCAGTAAAGACTATGTCTTATCAGAAAATCGTATTAATAGGGTTCAGCATGGGAGGGAATTTAACACTTGTTTATCTTGGTAACAAAGGCAGTCGGATTAACAGCAAAATAGAAAAATCCGTTCTGTTTTCGGTTCCCTGTGATTTAAAGGCAAGTACATGGGAGCTCGCCAAATTCACAAACAAAATATATATGAGGCAATTTTTAATAACCCTGCATCAGAAAATCAGGGCTAAAATGGAATTGATGCCCGGACTGATAAATGATGATGATTATCATTTAATAAAGAATTTTAAGGACTATGACGACCGATACACTGCTCCGCTCCACGGCTTTAAGAATGCAGAAGATTACTGGAGCAAATGCAGTAGCAATCAGTTTATTTCAGAGATTAAAGTTCCAACATTAATTGTAAATGCCCTCAACGATCCGTTTATTGCCGATGGTTGTTATCCGGTTAAAGAGGCGCGGAACAGCAAATATGTTTATTTAGAGATGCCCAAATCTGGCGGGCATGTCGGTTTTATACAATTTAAAAAAGACAGGAGTTACTGGTCGGAAGAGCGAGCAATTGAATTTTTAAAACATAATTAAGTTAAGGAGAAAGCTATGGTTTTACGTTTTTTAGATAAATATCGTGATATAGGCCTGCTCATTCTACGAGTAGGCATTGGCGTCATGTTTATAATGCACGGCCTGCCTAAATTAACAGGCGGCCCGGAAAAATGGGAGATGCTCGGTGGAACCATGAAGTCGTTAGGAGTCGGCTTTGCTCCCATGGCCTGGGGCTTTATGGCTGCACTTTCAGAATGTGGAGGCGGCCTGCTATTGGCCCTGGGGTTTTTTACCCGCCCTGCCTGTTTCTTTCTGCTTGCGACCATGATCGTGGCAATGTCCATGCACATCAGCAAGGGTGACCCCTTCGTCACGTATTCTCATGCGATGGAAGCAGGGATTCTGTTCATAAGTTTGATTTTCATCGGCCCGGGGAAATACTCCCTGGACGGCCAACACAAGCCTGCCAAAAGGGCCTGACACTAAATCTTAAACAAAATATTTAGCCACAGATTTACACAGATAAAGGGAAAAAGAATTCTCACGCTAAGCCGCAAAGAGCGCAAAGTTTCAGATAATAAGAGGATTGAAGATCAGATAAAAATAGAAAATTTATAATGTGTCAAGTGGCGAGATGTACCCCTGTTTGTCTTTATGTTCCAACTGACAAAAGAAGAAACGGCAAATTGGAAGTCACAATTTGTGATGTCCAATAAAGAGAAGAAATAGTCAGTATTTCCTGCCTGTCGGCAGACAGGGGGTCTTCTGTTTTTTCGCCTTTTAACCTATATTCTAGTCTTCCTCTGCGATCTCTGCGTTAAGATTTGTTTTTTTAGTTGCTCGTTCGTGCCTTTTGCTCGCCCTCGGCGCTGTTTGTCCGAGGGAAATTAGTGTCTGTCTTTTGATTACCATGGGCCTTAATTAGTTCACCAAGGCCTTCATTTATTCTCTTTCGTGTATCGTTCTGAATCTTAGTGGATTTCTCTTTAACTCCAACACCTTTGTAATCCGCAGGATATAAAGGCTCTAAAACTTTTTCGTAAATCGTACCTTTGTTGAAAATCCATGCACCTTTTGGAGTAATGTCCAGGCCGCCATAAGACGCAATCGGAATAATTGGCAGGTTGTGCTTCACGGCAATACTGAACATGCCGCGTTTAAATTCACCCATCTTATAGTCTTCATCTTTTGTTCGAGTACCTTCCGGAAATATCACTAAATAAGGAGTTAAAGATCCATCCTTTAATACAGTCTCTTTTATTTTCTTTGCTGATTCTGACAGTACCTTCCATGTTTTTTTATCTTCCTTGTACACTTTAACCATACCTAAAGTTTCAATCCCCTTACCAAAAACCGGGATCTTGAATAACTCTCTTTTTGCACAAAACAGTGACTTTCCTTTCACAGTATGCAGTATAGCAGGAATATCCATTATCGAAGTGTGGTTCTGGCATATTATTGCAGGTTTGTTAATCAGGTTTTCCAAACCCGATACCTCTATCTTGACATTCAGAAGTTTTAAAAGCTGTTTTGTAAAAACATGAGCACGGCCAAATACCGCATCATGCGTTTTTTTCCTGATTAAGTCATACTCAATTTGCAGACGGCACCTGAAAATCAGAAACCATATGCCCGGTACCTGGTATAATGCAGATTTTAGTGAAAACTTTAACATATTATTATAAAAAGTTTAAAGTGACTAAAGTTGTAAAAAAGGCACTCACCGCAAAGGCGCAAAGTACGCAGAGAAAAATATATCATAGGAAAAAACAGAAGACACGAATAACGATTTACGAATTAAGAACAAGATCGATGTTTATCCTGTTAATCCTGTCTAAAATAAGAAAACAAAATTTAATAGTTTTTACCCTTTGCGCTCTTTGCGGTGAACATTCTTTTAATTCCCATAATACACAAACGGCGCCCAGTAATATGGCGCTTTGTATTTTTCTCCAAAGCTGCCGCTGATAAACCGGCGTTTTACCTCTGTTATTGCTTCTGCATAGCCAATGCCTTTGTCTTGAACCATGCCGTACATTGCTGCCATGAACTGTGAAGTCGACTCACCTGCTGCCCTCCAGAGAGATATGGAAACGGCATTAGCTCCGGCTAAAATAAAGGATTGTGTAAACCCCATAATACCCGCATTCCCATCAACCCGGCCCAAACTTGTCTCACAGGCGGATAGAGTTATAAGGTCCGCCTGGAAGTCCAGTTCTGCAATCTCTTCTATTCGCAAATAACCATCTTCCTTCCCCTCATCTTTTTCGAACTGTGATAAGACCACGGCCGAAAGCTCCGGTACTTCATTTACTACCAGGCCATGAGTTGCAAAATGAAGTACTTTGTAATTATACAATGTCCAGTTTTTTGAAAGCTCTTTTACGTCCTTTTCCGTTACGTTGCTTCCTGTAAAAATGTCAGACCTTTTGATTACTTTATTAATATTCTTAACTTCATTTAATGTGTCAGGCAGATCGGGCCATGTACCAATGCCCAGGCCGTTATAAGCATTCCTGATATACCTTATATTGACGAAATCAGAAAAAACTTTTTTCTCTGCAAGTTCCTGCTGAATATTTTTAAGATCAGAATAAATATTTTTTTTGAAAAGGGCCATCTGCGCTTCATTCTCTATCACTTCTGCATCATAAGCCGCTTCCTCGTAAACCGCCCCTCCAAATGCCAGTAACGGCTTGCGTTTATCGCTGTGTTCCCGTTTCTTAATCAATTTACGTATGTCCACTGACTGGACATAGTTTATATGATAATTCTCTACCAGATATTGTCCGTTCCTGTCAATAAGAGTCTCGAAAGGTACAAAGGTAAGGATACCTCCCGGCACTATAATAAGGTTCTTCTTGTCCGCAAGCTGTGCCTCCATCGGTTTGATGAGTAATTCATATAGCCCCTTCCCAAGTTTATCAATGTCAGCCCGCCGTTCTCTTTCATCCTGTGGTGAAGGCTCTCTTAATAATGAGCTGTAATAATTGATAATATTATCAAAATCGTTTTTGTTTTCACTTAAATTGTGTTGATTTATTAAAAGGGCCTTTATCGGTGTATGGTATTTATCAATGGACGATTGGACAAAAGATTTGCGTGATACCTCCCTGCCGGTAAACTCTTCCCCGGTAATAGCAAACTGTATAATATCCTCCCTGTTAACATTTGCGTAAACAATTATTGCAGTATCTTCACCCAGTGTTTCCCGGATTTGTTCTACCTCTTGCAGTCTTATCTTCTTTTCATCGCCGGCAAATCTTTCTGCCATGAGTTTTGCCCTGCTGAGTTCGATAGTCCGGAAAGCGGAAGAAATATCGTTGTCCCTGATATATGCAGAGGCCAGCAGTTGATAGGTATATGATTGATCGGCCAGATATCCCCGGCGCACCTCTCCGGTTGTCGCCTTGCGTAATTTCTCTATTATGGATACAGACTCATTAAAACTTCCAATGGCAGGCTTATATTCTTTTTGTAAGAGATAAACCATACCAATGTTGTTGAGGTCTCCGGATATATCTGCATCTTTACCAAATTTCTTATCAGTAGCCAGCTTCTGTTCGTGAGGTTTGATGGCCTTGTCATGCTTGTTCCAGTAGTAGCGGTAAACCATATCGAGGTTTTTCAGGCTAAGGGCTTCATCAGCTTCTTTTCCCAATTTCCTGTTTATTTCCAAAGCTTCTTTATAATACTTGAGGGCATCATCATATTGTCCCGTAGATTTGTAAACCCCGCCAATGTAATTGAGCCGAATGGCAACTTTGTCTTCATGTCCCAATTTTTTATTTATGGCTAAAGCTTTCTCATAATACTTGATGGTAACTTCATGCTGGCCCCAGTACTTGAAAATATTACCAATGTTGGCAAGGCCAATGGCAATATTATTATCCTGATTCACTGTTTCGGCTGTGTCCAAAGCCTCTTCATAATACTTCCAGGCTTTGACATATTTGCCCTGAGTTTCGTAAACCCCGCCAATGTTGGCAAGCTGAAGAACAACTTTATCTCCCTGCCCCAGTTTCTTATCAATATCTAAAGCATTTTCATAATACTTGATGGCCGTGTCATATTGCTTCCTGGATTTAAAAATATTACCAATGTTGGCAAGGCCTATAGAAATTTTATCATCCTGTTCCAGCTTTCTATCTATGTTTAAGGCTTTTTCAAAATACTCAATTGCCCTGCCATATTTGCCCTGAGTTTCTAAAACCCTGCCAATGCTGTTGAGCCGAATGGCAGCGTCAGCTTCCATTCCCAATTTTTATTATCTTAACACATCTTCAAGATATTCTATGGCCTTGTCATATTGGCCTTGAGAGTCGTAAACATCGCCAATGTTACTTAACCGAATAGCAGCTTTATCTTCCATCCCCAATCTCTTATCAATTTCCAGCGCTTCTTCAAGATACTCTATGGCCCTGTCATAACTACCCACAGATTTATAAATACCTCCAAGATGGCTGAGACAGTCGGCAATCTTATCTTCCTGCCCCAGCTTCTTGAATATAGTCATGGCTTCTTCAAGATACTTGACAGCCTCGTTATATTTACCCTGCTTCTCTAAATCCTGCGCCTTATGCCAATGCCTATCTGCCGGTTGATGATCTTGATCTTGAGCATAAGCAAATGAACAGATTAGTAACGCCGGTAATAATATTGATAAGGTAAGTTTATTCTTTTTATGATCGTATACATTCCTGGAATCTATAAACGCAAAATATATGAGTCTTTATCGAAATAAACATTTTTCTCTTCTCCTCATTTTATAAAAGAAAAAGATGCCAGTACATACGGATAGTAAGGACAGGCTATTGTTATTTCCG
>CAXGMX010000053.1:0-10903 GCA_964010955.1 uncultured bacterium | reverse complement strand
ACGCCACGTATATTCATACCTGGCGATAAGAGCTTTTGCATATTCTACGTGAGACCACATAAGTGGTATGGCAAATTGGATAACAGTTTTTTTCTCCTCATAAATGTCACTTCTAATCTTATCGTAACTTTTCTTCATAAGAAAAGTTCTTCCACATAAAATCATAGGAAAGATTAGGGATCAGGATGTCAGGATGAAATTCTTTTTTTGCATCAAGCCCTACTTCCCATTCAAGGCGGATAAATTCTTCAAATCTTCTTTTTGTACTCAAATGTTCAGGGATGTGTCCTTCACCGGTTCGATACTTGTCAATCTGGTCTAAAATAGTATCACCTCTCTCAACTGCTCCTGTTTGATAGTAATACTGAGCCAGCATGGCTGTATATTGGATCCATGGCCCGTTTCCGGCATGTATATGTGTTTCAATGTCTTCTGTAAAAGGGAGATACCTTTGCAGCATGCCAAGTTCCGAATCCCAGAGGTTCTCTACCATAAAGTTGACAGAATTATTAATAATATCAGGATTCTCATCCAGGACACAGGAATCACAATGTCCCTCTTTACACTGGAAATAAACCGGACTCATAAGTGTGACGTCAGGCCTTAAATCAAAAGCACCATCTTTTGTTATCCGTCTGACAAATCGGTCATTGAGAATGAAACGCCGGTGAACGGCCTGGCAAAATCTGCACTTGAATGAAAGTTCTTCATCAAAAAGGCCTTTCAGATTAAATTTATTAGTCAACTGCAGAATGAGATTGAAGAAGAGAATGTAAACATGATTTACCCAGATGCTATATCCCTTCTCAATCGCTGATTCATGTATACCGGTTGTAGAGAAAAACAGGAATATTTCCTCCCGATAAAAATGTTTAAGTGCATACTGGATTGCTTTTTTTATCCTTGTAAGGTAGATCTCCAGTTCTTCAGGTTCCTCCTGCCGGGAGTAACAGGTCAATAAATAGTTAGCAAGGATAATTGCGCCATAAGCGGTATTATCTTCCTGAATATAAATGGCCTTGTTCTGTCCGTTCAATCCGTAACGCTGTCCCCACCTCCCACTCTCTTCTTGAACATAAGCAATGAATTTGGCCAATCCTTTCAAGATGCTAAAGGCGTCCCCATTGGGATCCAGGCCTTTCTCCACCATTTGCCTGAACAGCGTAGAGGCACTGGAGCTATCTCTTGGGTAAACATACGGATAGCGGGATTCCAGGACAGTCGCTAATAAAACTGTTCCTTGCTCGGTCTGGATCGAACATTTCTTAATTACTTCTAAATGTTCGGATAGTTTTTCACAAAGTTTATCCTTGTCCATAATATAAATATCTTCAAGATCAGGAAAAAGTCTGTTTTTATCACTTATTCTTCTGAGTTACAAGGGCCTCATAACACCAGGTACATAGAATACGAGGAAGAGGCAATGGTAAAGTAACTTTTTCTTCCCCCAAACCCCATTTGTACGTTTCAGTAACAGGGATCTGCTCGCGAACCTGATGGTCCTTACAAACGGCAATCCCACAGACAATGCATATCGCAATTGCATCTGTCTCTTTTCCTTCCTTATTACATATATAACACTTCACGGCTTTCCTCCTTTTTAAAACATTTTACATTATTATATAGACGGAACAGAACTTTTAGATTATGTCAAATTAATCTGGGAAAATCAAGATTGGTATTATGTCTATGTCAGAAATGTTGAGAAAATGGATTTGACTCATCTATGGCCTTACAGAAAGAAAATATCTTAAATATATCAATGCACCCAAATCATATATAAAATGCAATTGAATGGGTATAAGAAGGCTGTCGTAATACTGGAACAGAAATCCCAGGTAGAATCCCATAAGTGTGGCAATAATAAAATAGGCGGGCGTTAAGAAATGCAGGAGACCGAAGATTATGCTCGCACCAACAATACCTAATTTGACCTGAATTACTCCCCTGAATAGCAATTCTTCAGCAAGGCCTGCAAATACTGAAATGAAGCACAAGTCAGGTAATTTAGCTTCGGAAAACATAACCTTTATATCATTTATAATGATCCTTCTTAGTGACCCCAGCGAAGGAATACCCTCTACCTTTTCTGAAAGTAATAACATAAACAACGCAAGTGGAAATATCGCCCCAAAAGTACCTATCATTATGTCACGAAATACATTCCGAGTTAGTGGAAGCAGCTTTATTCCATAGAATTTAGCTATAATCAGGGCAACCACCAGGACAATGCCCTCAACGAGACAGGTCAGGATTAACAGCTTGTATCTTGGACAAGAGGTCAAGTTAATCATTTATTAAATATGTAGTTATTTTGATTCCTGCTTTCAGGACAGTTTAAGATGTGATATATTTTCTGCCTCGATAAAAAAACCGTGTACCTTTTGTGTAAATTTATTATTATGGAAAACATAAAAGAGACTTGAAAGATCCTCCTTTATTAAGGTGGAACTATTGAAGATTTATTTAACTCGTGTACTGTTAAATGAAAGGAAAGCTGTCATGGAATGGAAAATACTCATAGCAACTTTTACATCTATCTTTCTTCAGAACTTGGTGACAAAACACAGATTGCTGCAATCGTAATGACAAGCAAGACGAATAAACCCTTAACCGTATTTATAGGCTCAATGATTGCCTTCGCAGTAATAACCTTAATTGGAGTTACATTTGGTGCCGGATTGACAAAATTTGTACCCATAGACTATATAAAATATCTATCTGCAATTGCATTTATAGCCATAGGCATTCTGATCTTAACAGGAAAATTGTAAATCTCCATAACCGAACAGCGGCAGTGTGTACTGACATCTTGCTTACTGCTTCATTATCCACTGCCCTGTGTTATATCAATCAGCTTCTTTAAAGATGCCTTAGCTTTACCTGAATCTACAGATTCAGCTGCGATTTGCATTCCATCCCTCAGATCTTCCGCACCACCTCCGGCAACAATTGCTGCAGATGCATTTATGAGAACAATATCACGCTTAGGACCGTCTTTACCCTCTAACACTTCACTGATTGCACTTGCACTCTCTTCCGGGGAGCTTACAACGAAATCATTTATCTCTGCCTTCGGGATTCCAAAGCTGTCATGGGTAATAAAATAACTCTTAATCTCCCCTTCTTTCAATTCGCATACTTTTGTTTTATCAGTTGTCGTAATTTCATCCAGACCGTCATAGCCATAGACAACAAATGCATGTTCAGTATTTAACTTTTTCAGAACCTTCGCCACGATGTCAGTCAGCTTTGCATCATACACACCTATAACCTGTCTAGTTGCATTAGCAGGGTTAGTCAACGGGCCTAAAAATATTAAATATAGTCTTTATCCCTATCTCACGTCTTGGGCCTACAGCGTGCTTCATAGAACTATGTAAAAGCGGCGCCATGAGAAAACCTATATTTGCTTCTTTGATACAATTTTCAACAATCTCCGGTCCGGCCTCAACATTAACTCCTAATAACTTAAGTACGTCAGCGCTTCCACAATGGCTCGTAGAAGCCCTGTTACCGTGTTTTGCAACTTTCAGTCCTGCACCTGCAACAACAAATGCGGCGCCAGTTGATATATTAAATGTACATTTCGCGTCCCCACCGGTACCACAGGTATCCACTACTATATTATCACCTACATTGATATGAGTAGCCTTCTCCCTCATTACACTAACACAGCCGGTAATCTCTTCAACAGTTTCTCCCTTCATCCTTAACGCCGTAATAAAAGAACCAATCTGCACCTCTGTGGCCTTACCTTCCATTATCTCTTTCATTACTGCTATACTTTCCTCTATCGAAAGATCACTGCCTTCTGCTATCTTCCCAATCATTTCTTTTATCATAATGCAGATTATGTCAGAAATATACCAAAGTGTCAAGAATATGGATTAAGCCGGATTTCCACTTTATTGACAAAGCCAGATAATTACTTAGAATTGTACATTATGCCTGAATATAAAATAATGGAGTCTTGTGAGTTGTGTCCAAGGAGATGCAAGGTTAACCGTTTAAACAACGAAAAAGGATTCTGTGGTACGGGGGCAAAGGCTGTTGTTTCATCGGCAGGGCCACATTTTGGAGAAGAATCGGTATTGGTAGGCAACGGAGGATCAGGAACAATATTCTTTGCAGGGTGTAATCTGGGTTGTGTCTTTTGTCAGAACTATGACATAAGCCAGCTTCGCCGTGGAAATGAAGTAGAAATAGAAGACCTGGTAAACATGATATTGCAGCTACAAGGACGAGACTGTAAAAATATAAATTTTGTCACTCCTACACACGTAACACCACATATTATTGAATCTGTTCATATTGCCCGGACAAAGGGTCTTAAAATACCCACCGTCTATAACTGCGGAGGCTATGAGTCTATTGAACCATTACGGCTTCTTGCCGGCACAATCGACATTTACATGCCTGACGCCAAGTATTTAAACCCGCCCTCTTCAGAAAAATATTCTTTTGCACGGAACTACCCGGAAATAATGAAATCGGCTTTGCAGGAAATGCACAGACAGGTAGGAGATTTAGAGATTGAGGATGGAGTAGCAAGCAGAGGACTCCTGGTTCGTCATCTGGTAATGCCGGAGAACTTCGCAGGCAGCCTGGACATAATCGATTTTCTTGCTAATGAAATATCAGATAATACGTTTGTAAACATTATGGAACAATACAGGCCGATATTTAAGGCCCGAGACATTCCTGAAATAAACAGGTCCATAACCCATAAAGAATTCAATACAGTCTACGAATATGCAAAAAAACGAGGGTTAAGACTTGCAGATTAGGGCTGAAAGCCTTTAGCTACCAGTAATTTATCCTTATTTAACTTCATCAACCTTTTGCACGGAAGGCTTCTTTCCCTTTTCAGCTTCTGCCTTTGCTTCTTCCTGCAGCCTTTTCATTCTTTTTGCATCTTCACTTTGTAATAATACATCAAGGTCCTCGGTTAGCTTTTGCGGGTCGGTTGTACCATCTTCCATACTTCCAATAGGAGTAAACCTGAATTTTGTTGTCGTACCTTTTGAACCGCATCCTGAAAGAACTAATGTTGTTAAAAACATAGCCATAAACAACAAGATCAAATATTTAAATGATGTCACGATGTTCTCCTTACGAATTATTACCAATAACGTTTTCAATTTTTTCCTTATTCGGACTATTAATTACACCTCTCTCAGTAATGATGGCTGCTATATTCGATGCCGGTGTTACATCAAAAGCAGGATTAAATACCTTTATGTCATCCGGGGCAATCTTATTGCCTGAAATACTGGTAACTTCATCCGGCCCTCTCTCCTCTATGGGAATTTCATCACCGGAAGCTATACTCAAATCAAATGTTGATGCAGGCGCTGCAACATAAAACGGCACATTGTGTTCCTTTGCAATTATAGAAAGACTATACGTGCCTATCTTATTCGCAGCATCGCCATTTGCTGCAATCCTGTCCGCCCCTACAATTACACAATCAATCTTCCTCTGTTTCATGGTATGCGCAGCCATATTATCACATATCAACGTGACATCAATACCGGCATTCTTAAGCTCCCACGCTGTAAGTCTTGAACCCTGAAGCAAGGGACGGGTTTCATCTGCATAAACACTGATATTTTTCCCCTTCTCTGCAGCCGCAAACATAACGGCCAGGGCTGTTCCATAATCTCCCGTGGCAAGTCCTCCGGCATTACAATGAGTTATCACACAACTACCATCTTCTAAAAGAGACTCACCATTTTCACCTATCTTGCGACATATTGTTTTATCTTCATCAAGAATGGTTTTTGCCTCTTCAAGGAGTATGGTTTTAATCTCTGAAACCGGCCTCTGACTATTCTTTTGCGCAGTATCTTCCATACGCTTCAGGCCCCAGAACAGATTTACGGCTGTCGGCCTTGATGAACCCAGGTATGAAGTCACCTTCTTCATCTCATTAAAGAAGGATTCGAAGTCCTCTGAATTGCAGTTCTTTATACCTACTACTGTACCCATAGCACCGGCAATACCGATGGCAGGGGCACCCCTGACCATTAATGTCTTAATTGCATGGTAAATGCTCTCTTTGTCATCGCAGTAAACATATTTCAATTCATTAGGTAATAGAGTCTGGTCAATAAGCTTTATCTTTCCATCTATTTCACCAATCCATTCAATTGTTGGCAACGGCACAAAAATCTCCCTTAACAAATTACTATTCCTCATACAAAGCCACAAAGACCGCTAAAAAAGACACATTCCTAAAGCAAAACTCTCTTTGCGTTCTTGGCGTGAATAAAGTCTAACTACAATTTCTTCAATATTTTCTTAACGTTTTTATCTTTCTGAATAACCTTATCGGCCTGTTTCTTCTTATAATCAAGAATCTTTTTTCTAAGGCCCTTATCTGAAATACTTAAAATCTGAATCGCCAGAAGAGCTGCATTCTTTGCCCCTGCCTTTCCTATCCCTACTGCAGCAACCGGAACACCACCCGGCATCTGTATCGTAGAATAAAGGGAATCCAACCCGCCAAGATCAGACGTTAACATCGGCACACCAATAACCGGAAGAGGCGTCAGCGCCGCTATTACACCGGCAAGATGTGCGGCTCCGCCGGCACCGCCGATAATAACCTTGTACCCCTTTTTCTCTGCACTCACAGCATATTTATGCGCACGGAGTGGAGATCGATGACAGGAGACTACGTCAACGTCATATTTCACTCCAAATTCATCAAGGACGTTAAGTGTTTCCTGCATAGTACTCAAATCAGAATCACTACCCATTACAATCCCAATCTTTTTATCCGGCATATTACCTCCCATGAAAACTATGTTACCAGGCTAACGTTTTTATCATAAATAATGGGAATAAGTTCAGACATGAAGAGAGCCAGGCTCTTAGCTGCTGTCCTTGTCTGTTTGTTAAGGCGCCTTAAAAGCGACAATTTCTGCGGGTTTTTTAAAACCTCCAATGCTATGCTCGCAACCTTCGCCTTCCCTTCATCAGACATTATACTATCATAATCAAGATGCAGGTCATCATCTATGTCATCTGAGATCGAACGTATTGCTGCAAACTTAACTACCTTTTTTATTATGCAAGTTCAGCAACTGCCGCACTCTCCTATTTCTACGGCTAAAAAGGTAATTTTGCTCCCCAATCCTTTTTTTGTACTTGCACTGCTTATGACCTTATCCACCGTCAACAGACTGCCGAAGTGGAACTTTGCATCCATACCTTTACTAAGCTCTCTTGCCAACAGAAAGACTTCTTTATCGCAAATATAATCTGATTCCAGCTGTAATTCTTCACTGTCGAAATCGCATTGATTACTATGCCCGACACTTTCTGCCACGACCAGGTCGCCTACGTTAAGACCGTGCCTTATCCCCCCCGCAACGCCGGCAGAAATCAACAAGTCCGCCCTTACAGATTCTAATAAATAATCTGCCGCCTTAACAGCATTTTTTCTACCTACCCCACCCTGAACCAGTACAAGAGGCCGGCCGTTAAGGTCTCCCTGAAAGAGCAGCATTTCATCTATATCAGATTTCTTATGTACGTCCATACAGGCGACTAATGGACTTATTTCCTGTCGTATCGCACACAAAACAGCTATCATCTTTTACCCTTGACTTTAAATATCAAATACATAATACTTGAGAAGACGACCAAAATTATACCGTCACTAATACATGCCCGATCACGACCACCCGTACCGGTACGAACGGGTCATTCTGGTAAACACAAAACCACAAAGCTTTGTAGCAAAATATTACCAAAGTAGGAAATTTATCACAACTAAATATTTAAATCAACTTATTTCACAATAAGCATAACAGGAAAAACATAATGAGAAGTTCATTCAAGCAAACTTACTCTCTTACCAAATATTTATTAAAAAACAGAATATCCTCAGTTAGACGGTTTCCCCTTGTACTTATGCTGGAGATTACACACAACTGCAACCTCACATGCGAAGGGTGCGGCAGAATACTGGAATTCAAGGATACAATGGACAGGAAAATGAGTGTTGATGAGTGCATACAGGCGGCAGAAGAATGCGGAGCACCTGTAGTCTCAGTTACAGGGGGAGAACCCTTCCTGCACCCTGATCTTGATAAGATCGTAAACGGGTTGATAGCCATGAAGCGGCACATTTACCTGTGTACAAACGGAATCACACTGGGCGATTCATTAAATAAATATAAGCCCAGTCCATATCTAAACATAAACGTACACCTTGATGGAATGGAAGAAACTCATGACAGGATCGTTTGTGCAAAAGGAATATTCAAGAAGGCAACGGATTCTATTAAAAAGGCCAAGCAGTTGGGTTTTACTGTATGCACAAATACAACTATATTCAAAGATACAGACCCGGAAGAGATAGAAGAATTGTTCAAATTTCTGACAGATATTGACATTGACGGTTTGCTTGTCTCACCGGGATTCAGCTTTGAAGACAATTCAAATGACGTATTCATTCAGAAAGATGAATTTCACAGAAAATTCAGCTTTATTTATGATCTGTCAAAAAAATATAAGATCATGAACACCCCAATGTATCTAAAGTTTCTGATGGGAGAAAGAGACCTGGCATGCACACCATGGGGTAATCCGACAAGAAACTATCTTGGATGGAAAGGCCCCTGCTATCTAATCACAGATGCATATTATGAAACCTTTCAGGAATTGATGGACAGCACAGATTGGGACAAATACGGCACGGACAAGGACCCCCGCTGCCGCAACTGCATGATGCACTGCGGATTTGAACCTACAGTAGTTTTAGAAACAGGTAAAAGCCTCAAAGACGTATACGAAATGGCAAGATGGAATTTCAGCTGATTATTTTTGTTGTATATCGAATCGACCATCAGGTCACAACAAATATTAACACGAAAGGAGAAATGTTATGTCAAATAGAAGAGCATTCCTGAAATCATCATTAGCCGTAGCCGCCGGTATGGCTGTTGGCCAGGTATTACCTGTATCGGCTGATTCTGCTTCGTTTCCCAGGGGAGTAGTGTATACAAGTCAAAACCCGGGTAAATGGTCAAAGAAGGTTGGCGGACATCTTCCAAATGTCAATGTTGAAGGAAATAAGGTAACCGTCACAACCACTCATGGTATGACTGACGAACACTACATTGTAAGGCATACACTCGTCTCCGGGAATGGCGACGTCCTGGGAGAAAAAACATTTTCCCCATCTGATGCAGAGGCAAAATCAGTGTTTGAGTTGTCCGGTACTCACTCAAAGTATGTATGGGATACTGCAACGCTGTATGCTACCAGCTTCTGTAACAAACATGACCTTTGGGTGACCGAGTTCGAAGCATAGAAACCTACAATAGCAATAGTCTACAGAAAATTTGAGGATAATGCAGAAAGGTTTAAAGTGAACTAAAGTTTGAAGTACCTAAAGTTATGGTGGTCAAAGGATTAATATTTAGCTTTGACATTCGTCTTTCTTAAATCCTTAAATTCCTTAATTTTTATCAGCTTTTGATCTACCCTTCATATATTTCCGGTAACGCTCTTCACCAACACACTCACTTCCCACGGGACACTTTTCGATACAGCTCTCAGACAGATCACGTTGTATCACCTCCCCGCAACTCTCACAGGTAAATTCATTCTCGAAGCCGGCCACCGATGCCGTACCCTTCTTGTGACAGTGCGGACATGTTACGTCTATAATTTCCACCCTTTTTATCTTCTCTGCACCCGGACATTCAAAGATAATGGGCTTTCTAAATTGCTCGGTAGTAGGCTGAGTAAACTTTTTTATCTTTACTATGGTTTGGGCTGCTAAAAGACGCAGGGGCATTCGCTTTTCCCTTCTCAAGAACTCCTGAACAGCTCCCATTGCATCGCTATTACCTTTTCCGACTCTGCCAATCTCTTCAAGAGCCTGCTCTGCCTCCCCTGCATCCTCACTATACAATCTGTCCAGGAGCGGTTTAATCTTTGCGTAACCACCCTCTGAACTCTCTTTACTCTTCCTGTCTGACTTACTTTTTGCGGATATGAATCTCTTTTTCATCACAGAACCAACTTAGCAGGCTCAATTAGAAATGTCAACATAATCAATGATGTAGATATTTTTCCAAAGATAGGCACAATTAAATGCTCTTGACAATGTTAAATTCAATAAATATTATTGCTTATTAAGAAGAAAACAGTAATCACTAACTAAAAGGGAGAACAAATGAAGATCATTAAATTCACTGCGATTTGCAGTTTGTCAATTTTTATCGTTATCAATGCTGCAATCCCGGCATTTACTACTGCAGGCGGATTGATTGATATGGGTTACGGCAGCAGAGGCAAAAAGTATGCTGGGGGGAGAATCATATCGTTCTGATGAACCTATCAAGCCAATTCCAATTAACTTTGACTACGACAGGGCAAAGGTGGAACTGGGAAAGAAACTGTTTTTCGAACCCAGACTGTCCAAATCAGGCTGGATAACCTGTAACTCCTGTCATAACCTCTCGACAGGAGGTGCAGACAATCTGCCCACCTCTATCGGACATAAATGGTTCTTTGGCCCGATAAACTCACCTACCGTCCTTAATGCAAAGTTCAATCTGGCACAATTCTGGGACGGCCGCGCAAAGGACCTGAAAGAACAGGCCGGCGGCCCAATAGCCAACCCTTTTGAAATGGGTTCAAAACATGAGTTGGCAGTAAGCGTATTACAATCGATACCGCAGTATGTCAAATGGTTTAATGAAGTATATGTTTCAAAAGAGATGTATACGGATGAAAAGATTGATATTGACCAGGTCACTGATGCTATTGCGGCATTTGAAGAGACTTTAACCACACCAAACTCAAGGTTTGATCAATGGCTCATTGGCTATGATAAATCCGTTTCTGAATCTGAGCTGGAAGGATATACTCTGTT